>CAZRIQ010000014.1:0-16567 GCA_964600175.1 uncultured Melioribacter sp.
TTGTTTACAACAAAGATTACGATTGGGAAAACGACAAGTGGATACAAAGAGATTGGCAAGATCTAATAATTTATGAAATGCATATCCGTGATATGACGGCAGATTCGTCTTCCGGTGCAAAAAATCCGGGATCTTATGAAGGCCTCATTGAAAAAGGAATTACAGGTGGAATTGATTATATCAAATCACTCGGGATTAACACGGTTGAGTTGCTGCCGGCACAAGAATTCGGCTATATAGAAATTCCGTTCGAGAAAAAATTAGACGGAAAACTAAACACATGGAATCCCTATGAAAGAAATCACTGGGGATACATGACCGCCGCCTACTTTGCACCTGCATCTTACTACGCTGAAAACTGTGATACATTAAAGTGGAATACATGGGTCGGAAGAACAGGCGACCAGGTGAGACAGTTTAAGGATATGGTAAAGGCATTTCATAAAGAAGATATAGGCGTAATAATGGATGTAGTTTATAATCACCTTTCCGAATACGAAATCGGCAATTTAAAACAGATTGACAAAGATTATTATTTCCGTCATGACGGAAAAGGAAATCCTTCCAACGAAAGTTTTTGCGGAAACGATATTAAAACCGAAAGACCAATGATGCGGAGATTAATAATCGAAAGCATTCTCTACTGGATGGAGGAGTATCACATCGACGGTTTTCGATTTGACCTTGGCAAACTTATCGACTGGATAACAATCGAAGATATAATTAAAGAAGCAAAAAAAATAAATCCGTATGTAGTTTTTGTCTGTGAACCGTGGGGCGGCGGTTACGATCCGCAAGGATTTTCAATTAGGGGCTGGGGTGCATGGAATGATCAATTCCGAAACGGGATAAAAGGTGAAAACCCAAAAGACGGACCCGGTTGGATTTTCGGAAAATGGTATGGGAACAATAAATTAAGTAGAATCAAAGGCTATGTAAACGGAACATTGGTAAGAGATTCTCTCGGTTTGTTTCAAAAAAAGGAACACTCCGTTAATTACTTGGAATCGCATGACGGTTATACATTAGGAGATTTTATCCGAATCGCTTCACGGAAAACATACTTAAACAAAGTTGTAAAAGATGTTAATAGGAATGCCAAACTTACTCCCTATCAAATGAAACTGAATAAACTGGCTGTGTTGTTTCTATCAACATCGCAAGGAATTACAATGATAGCCGAAGGACAGGAATTTGCGAGAAGCAAGGTAATTTCTCTTAATACAAAAGTGCCGGATGAAAACAAAGGCAAACTTGATGACAATTCCTACGACAAGGATAATGAAACAAATTACATCAATTATAAACATGCAAAGATCAACCAAGAATTAGTAAATTATTACAAAGGGCTGGTCAAGTTACGCAATACATATTCTGCTTTCCGCCGTGCAGATTATGAGAATATCAAATTTATTGAGAACGAAAAAAGTGAATTTGCGCTTGCATATACGTTAGAATATGAAAACGAAATATTCTTTATTGCTTTTAATCCCTCGCAAAAAGAAAAGATACGTTTTACACTTCCGCAAGGAAGATGGGAAATACTTGTTGACGGACAAAGTGCGGGAATAGACAAACTGGGAATAGCCTCCGGCACTATCTATTTAGAACCTATATCCGGGATTGTACTAAGAAAAGCAACTCAATGAAACTTTGTTTTGTCGCTTCCCATCGAAAAATCTATTCGTCTTACGTCTACCGTCTGACCTCTACCGTCCTGCGTTTGAACGGCATCAACTTAGAATTGCTTTCTTCAGGCAACTTTCAACGGCAGATTTAAACTGTGTTAAATTCACTGGTTTCTTAAACACAAATTCAATTCCAAGCTCTTTATAGCTCTCTTCAATCGTTTGATTGATATCGCTGCTAAGAATAATTACCGGCGGTTTAATTTTTATGTCGGAAACGCCAAGCTGCTTCACGAAATCATAACCGCTCATAACGGGCATTTTGTGATCCGTGATAACGAGTGCCGGAGAAGATTGCTTTATGATATCCAACGCTTCCCTGCCGTTTGAGGCCTCGATGATTGAGAAATTAGGGAATAAATTCTTGAACAGTTTGGAATACAACAAGCGATCGGTTTTGATATCATCAACAAGCAAAATATTTGTAGAAGAAACGGGGATAGTAAAAATAAATCTTGAACCTTTACCGTAAGTACTCTCTGCCCAGATTTCTCCGCCGTGTTTTGCAATAATATCATGAACAAGTGAAAGACCGAGACCGCTCCCCTTTTCGCCTGCGGTACCGGATGTAGTAAATTTAGTATCAACCTTAAAAAGTTTCGGCACATCTTCTTTCTTTATTCCAACGCCGTCATCACTCACAACAAATTTTACTTTTCTTTCAAGCGGAAGCATTTCACCGCCAACAACAATATTTCCGTTCTTCTTCGTAAACTTAATCGCATTTGCAATCAGGTTATTGAATACCTGCAGTAGCAGACTTTGGTCCGCGTGTACATTTAAGTCATTACCGAATTCGGATTTGAGTTTAATTCCCTTTTGAATTGCCGCACCGGATAATATTTCGAATGCACTTTTAACAACGGCAACGGCGTTAATTCTTTCAGGTTCAAATTTAATTCTGCCTGTTTGAAGCCTCGTCCAATCAAGTAAAGAATTTACAAGGGAAAGCATACTTTTGGAAGACTGCTGGATAAATTCGATGTACTTCCTTTTCTTGTCCTCGGTCAGATCACTCTCCTCAAGCAGAATATCCGTATAGCCCATAATCGAGCTGAACGGCGTGCGTAAATCGTGTGAAATTATTGAAATAAACCGGTCTTTTGTTTCGTTCAAATCTTTCAGCTCGGATGCGGATTTCTTGAGTTCCTCTTCGGCTTTTTTACTCAAAGTAATATCGCTTACAACACCGAATACCCTTTCGACTTTCCCATTCTTATCCCTCAAGACATTTATCTTATTTTCGATCCAGATAATATTACCGAGGTTATCCAGAATCCTATATTCAAAACTTTCGAATTTTCTTGCCGGGTCGCTGTAAAATTTTCTCATCCCTTCCAAAATTTTCTCAACATCGTCGGGATGAATTATCTGTCGCCAAAGGTTCGGATCTTCTAAATATGATTCGGGAGAGTAGCCCGTTATCTTCTGGATTGCAGTAGTATAAAGAACAACTTTCAATTTACCGTTTATCGTCTCGGCGGACCAGAAACTTTCGTTAATGTTGTCGGTTAGACTACGGTATCTCTCCTCCGAAAGTCGAAGCGCATGTTGGGCTTTCTTCTCTTTGGTAACATCCCGAACAACCCAAACTATAAAAGATTCATACCCTATGTTATATACGGAAACCGATACCTCTACATCCAATGTTGAATTATTTTTCCTCTTACCGGCAAACTCGAACCTCGGCAGTACTTCCTTTCCTTCTTCGGCTTTTTTAATTTGATCCGCAACATTTTCTATGTCTTTGTTCTGAACAACATCCAGCGGATCGCCATTCAACAACTCGCTTGTATTTTCATAGCCGAACATTTCAACAAAAGAATCGTTCGCTATAATGAATTTTTTGTTTGTAATTAATGCAATTCCGTCTTTCGATGCTTCAAATACCGAACGGATTAGCAACAAATCCTTCTCGGCATCTTTCTGAACCGTTATATCCGTAAGAAGTGCGTTGTAATAAAGGGCTTTCCCGTTCAAATCATAAACAATTGAAAAGCTTGCGAGCACAATAATTTTTTTATCGCCTTTTGTCATCAGCGGCAGTTCAAGCGACAGAACATTCGCTTCTTTTATGTCCGAGAATTTGAAACTGTTCGACATCAAATATTGCGGATCGAGAAGATCGGTAAAGTTAAGTTTGTAAAGTTCTTCGTCGGTATATTGAAAGGCTGCTTTAAAGTAAGGGTTCACATAGTTTATTCTTCCGTCCAAGTCCAGGGTACAAATAAACTCGTGCGAATTCGTAACAATATTTCTAAATCTTTCTTCAGACTGTCTTAATTCTTTTTCGATCATCGCACGTTCGGTTATATCTGTGCATAAGATCATTATCAAACGCTCTTCTTTCTTCCCTACAAAACCCATCCTTATTAAAAGATGCTGTGCTGTGTCTTCGTTTTCACCAATCTTAAACTGCCCTTCCCAAATCGGCGTTTGATTCAGTTCCTCTTTTAGCTTATCGAAGTAAGGTTTATTAACCGTGTTGAAAATTTTACCGATAAACTTTCCATAAACTTCACTCTTTGTAACACCGAACAATTTGGAAGCTACTTCGTTCCAAAAAACTATATTACCATCCTCGTCTATACCGATTATTGCATTCACCAACGTGGTGATAATCTGCTGGTATCTTCTCAATTCGGTCAATTCCATTTCAACAACGGATCTATGTTTCTGATCTTCCGTTACATCCTTTATTAAAAGAAGAACAAAAACAATCTTTCCCTTTGAAGTAGAATAAGGAACGGAAGTTATATTGTAAATCTTTTCTTTAAATCCCTTCGATATGGAAATATCTTCCTCAACCGTTTCATTTTTCTTTAAGGAATTTTTGATCAGTTCATTGATTTGCTTGTTAGTAATTCTTGACGAAGCCGAAGCAATTTTATCCTGCGGTGATTCAATTAGGAATTCAAAATCCACACCGGCTTGAGAAGGTTTATACCTGATGGCTCCGTCGGGATCGACAATAACGAAAAAGTCGGAAAGTTGAGAAATTAAATTTCCAAAACTTTCCTGGTTTATTAGTTCCTGAGGTTCTTCCTGCGGATTCAATTTAATATCTTCTATTATCAGGATACCGCCGGCAAAAAGTTCATTAGATAAAATAGGAGTGCCTTTCAGAACTAAAGAGATATCTCCGCCGCCGACAGTCTTTTTTGAAAAAGTAGTCAGCTCAAAACTTTCGCTGAATTGGAGGTTTTCAAGCTGCGATTTTATATCTACATTTTTGAAAAGCGGCAACTCTAATATATTCTTCCCGTAAATCGCTTCAGGTTCGGTTTCAAGAGTTCCTTCGAAATGGAAAAAATTTTTATTCACATAAATTATTCGCCAATCCTTCTGAAAAATTAGAATCCCGATCGGTGCGAATTCTAAAATATCCCGGTAGGATAATTCGGTTTTACCTTTTTCGGTCGGTTTATTGACCCATTGAGCCATAAAATCTGTATTAAGTTGTAACTTCAATACAAAATATAAAAACGGTCAATCAAATTAAATATAGATATGCAGATAATTTGGATGCGGTCGTAAGATGCGAATCACAAATACGAATTGATTTCATTAACAATCCGGTCTGTAGCACCAATGTTCTCTTTGACGAAATCACCCGAAATTTTGCCGGCTGCCTTTCTCAGCTTTTCATTACCGAATAATTTTCTTAAAATCCTGTATGCTTCCCTTTTATTATTAATTACAAATCCGCCGCCCTTTTGAACAAGGATTTGTGCTTCCAGGCTGTTTTCTATTTTGGGTCCGAACATAACCGGAATACCGTAGACAGCAGGTTCAAGTACGTTATGAATCCCTTGTTTAAAACTGCCGCCAACGTACGCAGCATCGGCATAACAATAAAGTGTTAAAAGTATCCCGATCGAATCGATAATAATCACACGTTCGTCTTTATAACTATTTAAAAATGAGAAACGAATATGAGAAACACGGTCAGATAAAAGCTGCTCTATTTTTTCGAGATGAAGTAGGGTTGGTTCGTGTGGTACAATAATTAGAATTACATCGGGATCATAATGCATCAATTTCAAAAATGAAGGAATGATAACTTCGTCGTCGTTCTCCCATGAACTTCCCAACACAAAAACTTTTTTACCGTTGAAAAATCCGTCTTTGAATAACTTCTTTTCTTTTGCTTCCAAACTTTTCTGATAGACCCTATCAAAACGAGTATCACCGACGGATTTAATTCTCTTTTCTTTTATTCCGAATTCTTCGAAGTTCTTTTTATCGTCTTCTGATACAGATAAAACCCCGGTGACATTTTTCAACAACGCCCTGTGAAAACTAATCGACAGAGGCAACCTTCTTTTAGATCCCTTTCTCATCGTCGCATCCACAATCAGGTACGGGATCTTTCTGTTATCTAACTGCCAAAGCATATTGGGCCAAAAGTCGTATCTCATAAATACTGCAAGGTCGGGACGTGTAAGATTCAAAAATCTGCCGGAAAGAAATGTGGTATCCAAAGGGATATAAGAAATAATATCTGCATACGAATAATTAAGAGAATTCCTGTAACCGGAAGGCGAAAAAAAAGTGATGAGGATATTTACGTTGTGTTCTTTTTTAATCTTTTCAATAATTGGTTTTGCCTGTTCAAACTCACCCATCGAAGCAGAATGAAACCATATCATTTTTTTCTTTCTCTGGAGTCCCGCCAAATCGATTATCAAATTTTCAAATAACTTTTTTCTATCGCTTACACCTATTCTTACCTTTTCGTTAAACGGTCTTGTGACAAGGAAATATAGTTTTAGAAAAGGAATAACCAGAATATTATAAAAGAAGTACCAGAACGTATTCATATTATGAGATAAATTTTAAAACTTCTGTTAATGCAGATACCGGTGTAACATCGTTCATACATTTGAAATGTCTTTTGGGGCAATGTTCTTTACCTATATGACTACACGGCCTGCAAGTTAGCGAATTATTTTCTAAGATTAAATTTTCGTTTTTATAAGGCGAAAATCCAAGTTCTTTAACAGACGAACCAAAAAAAGCAACAACAGGAACTTTCATAGCCGATGCAGTGTGCATTAACCCGGAATCGTTGCAGATGACCAATTTACAATTCTTCATGTTAACGGCGGTTCGGAAAAGATCATTCTCGTTACAAAGATTAATAGAGTCTTTGATCGAATCGGAAACTTTAGAGCAAATTTCTAGATCGTCTTTACCACCAAAGATAACTATTGGATAACCTTTTTCACGAAGAGAATTTCCCAACTCAATAAAATATTCTTCAGGCCATCTCTTTGTGAAATGCTTTGCACATGGGCAAATACCGATGTAGTTTCCGTCTTTAAAAATATCCGGGTTCAACCCACTCGGCACATAAAGTTCTAATCCATCATTGTCCAATTCCAGCTCGTTAATTGATTCTACATATCGCTGCGACATCGGTTTGCAATCTTTTAATAAGTTTATTTTGAAATTAACAAGTAGAAATTTTTTTAATGTCGGCTTTTTGAAATAGACAAAAGGAATATTCAGAACAGAAATGATACGCCTGCTTCGAAAATTATTTTGAAGGTCAATTATGAGATCATAGTTTTTCTTTTTTAATCCGGGCAGGAATTTCTCTCCGTCGGAATGAATAATTGTTTCATTAACGTTGGGATTCAGTCTGACGGCATCGGAATATTCTTTTTTTACGATAAAATCTATCTTCGAGGTGGGGTATTTTTTTTTGAGCGCCCGGATAACCGGGGTTGTCAACAGCACATCCCCGAGGGAACTCAAGCGAACAATAAGTATGTTATTTATGATTTTAGAATCCAAAATGAACGAAAATTTTATGCAAATTTAAGTATTCTAAAAGTCGCATCCAACCGGCGGAAACCGGGCATACAATGGTTTGTTAGTCAGTCTGTTCTTTCCTATTTTTGGTTAAACATTGTAAAAAATTTGGTTAAGGACATGACTACTTTACCTCCTCCATTGGTTAAAAAATTTCCAGATGATTCAACGGAACGAAAGGTTTACAACATTGTTGAAAAATTCAAACACAACATTCCTATTCCCAACGATAGAAATAGATTAGGTTTCAATTTATACCGCTTTGTAAAAGGAATTGGAGATTCACCGGAAATTTTGGTAAAAACAACCAAAATAACAATCGAAGGAATGCCCAAAGAAGAATTGGCAAAAAAGTTAAACGAAGAACTGGCTAAGATCAAATAAGTATTGCAATAAACAAAACATCGTCTCATTGTTATAAGACGTTTTCCCGTTATGCGGTTTTTACAATTTCCTGATCTTTGTACTGAAGCTGGTAAAGTCTGTAATAAATTCCTCTTTTAGCAAGTAATTCCTGGTGAGTTCCTATTTCCCTCACTTCTCCTTTGTGCATAACAATTATTTTATCTGCGTTCTGAATTGTTGAAAGCCTGTGCGCAATTACTATCGATGTTCTTCCGACCAGCAGTTTTTCAATTGCCTGTTGAATTAAAATTTCAGTTTCGGTATCGACGCTTGAAGTTGCTTCGTCCAGAATAAGAATCTGCGGATCGTAAGCAAGTGCTCTTGCAAACGATATGAGTTGTTTTTGCCCAACACTAAGAGTTGCACCTTTTTCTTTTACTTCTTCGTCGTAACCTCTCGGAAGCTGTGAAATAAATTTATCCGCACCGACTGTTTTAGCTGCTTCTACAATTTGCTCGTCGGTAATCTCAGAATCCCCCAAATTGATATTCGATTTGACCGTCCCCGAAAATAAATAGACATCCTGGAGAACTGTTGCAATGTGGTTTCTCAGTTCTTTTTTATCCAAATTCTTGATATCTATCCCGTCGATCAAAATGCTTCCCTTTTGAATATCATAAAATCTTGTGAGAATATTGATCAGGCTTGTTTTGCCTGCTCCGGTAGCTCCTACTATTGCAATTGTTTGACCGGGATCAATCTTAAACGAAATATTCTTCAGAACATATTCATCCGGGTTGTATGCAAAACAAACATCTTTAAATTCGATTGCCCCAACGACCTTCTCAACTTTTTCGGGTTTTGCCGGGTCGTTGACAAATGTTTCATCGTCAAGCAATTTGAAAACTCTTTCGGAAGAAGCCATGGCAGACTGAAGAATATTGTATTTATCCGAAAGATCGCGAACCGGTCTCCAAAACATTTCGGTGTACTGCAGAAATGCAAAAAGGACACCGATTGTTAGCCTGCTTTGAATCACTTCCCCGCCGCCATACCAAATTATCAGCGCAACAGTGAGAGCACTCAGAAATTCCACAAACGGGAAGAAAACAGCGTAGTACAAAATTGATTTCACGTTCGCATTTCGGTAATCGTTATTTATCCCGGAAAATTTCTTCAACTCTATTTTTTCTTTTGCAAAGATTTGAACGACGTTCATCCCGGTTACATGTTCCTGCATGTAGGAATTCAATCTCGCCAGGTGTTTTCGAATATCGCGATAAGACACCCGAACCTTTTTTCTGAAAAGAAACGTTGCGTAAAATAAGATCGGGAGAATAGAAAGAGTAACAAGTGAAAGATCCCACGACATTGAAAACATGAAAGCAAAAATCCAGATTATCACAAACACATCACTGAAAACAGCTACAATACCGGATGAAAACATATCATTCAGAGTCTCAACGTCATTTGTTACCCGTGTTACCGTTCTACCAATCGGTGTTTTATCAAAATATTTTAACGCTAATTTTTGAATATGAGTAAACAACTGAACACGGAGATCGAAGATGATTTTTTGTCCCATCAACTCCGTGTAATAAGTCAAATAGTATTGTACTATAGACTGCAGCACTAAAGAGCCCAAAAGAATCAAACAGATCATTAGCAATCCGGAGTAATCTTTAGCAGCTATATAAGTATCAATTCCTACTTTGGTTAAGTACGGTCTTAAAGTGGGCAGCGCGGCAACGAATATATTCAAAAATATAGCAAGCACTACGTACTTTCTATACGGTTTGACGTACCGCAGCAGCCGTCTCATAAGTTTCGAGTCGTACGCTTTACCTAATATTTCATCATCTCTTACTTCGTCTGCCATTTATCTCTATCCAATCTCAGAAAGTTCTTCTTCAAGTAATTGTTTGAAGTGCAAGTCGGCATAAATTCCGCCTTTTGCAACAAGTTCATCATGTGTTCCTTCTTCAGCTATCTTTCCTTTATCGAGAACAAAAATTTTATTGGAATCTTTTACCGTTGAAATTCTATGACTGATAATTATACTCGTCCTGTCTTTCATAAATTCTTTCAGCTTTTTCAGAATACTTTCTTCGGTACTAGTATCTACTGCAGAAAAAGAGTCGTCCAATATTAAAATCTTAGGGTCGGTAGCAAGAGCCCTTGCCAAAGTGGAACGCTGTTTCTGTCCGCCCGAAAGGGTAATTCCTCTTTCGCCCAATATTGTCTTGTAACCTTGGGGAAAATCATTCACATCTTTTGAAAGCTGTGCAATCTCGGCTACATTTTCTATCAAAGACTCTTCGCTCTCATCCAGACCGTAGACAATATTGTTGGCGAGAGTTTCGGAAAACAGAAATGTTTCCTGGGGAACAATTCCAATGTTGGTCCGAAGAATATTTAACGGAATATCTTTAACGTTCACTCCGTCAATTAGAATCTCTCCTCCTGAAACATCATAAAGACGCGGTATTAAATTTATGAGCGTGGTTTTCCCAACACCGGTATGACCAATAAACGCAACGGTCTGCCCTTGTTCAATCTTTATATTAATGTCTTTTAGAACAACCGGAAAAACATCCCCGTAACGGAATTCAACGTTCTTAAATTCAATCTGACCTTTTATTTTATTTATCGATCTATCAACTGTCTCGCTCTCCTGGATTTCGTACGGTTCGTTGAAAATTTTCAAAAGGCGTTTCATGCTCGCGTCACCCTGCTGAACCATATTAGCGACCCATCCGAACGAAATCATAGGCCAAATAAGCATTGCAAGGTAAGCAAAGAATGCAGATACAACACCGAGCGAAAGCGAGCCGTTAATTACCATACCGCCGCCTACAAGTAAAACAATAATGGAAGAAAGACCGGCGATCAAATAAAACGTAGGTTGAAAAAGTGCCTGAAGTTTTACCAAATCCATGTGACGGTGCAAATATTCGTCGCTGTGCCTTGTGAATTCCTTTATCTCGTAATTTTCCCTAACGTAAGATTTTATTACCCGAATCCCGGAAAAGTTTTCTTGAGCATGTGTTGTCAGCTCAGAAAATTTCTCTTGAATCCGTGTGAACTTCACGTGAATCTTTTTCATTACCAGATAGACAGCAAACGACAAAAGCGGCAGCGGGATTAACGCATACAATGTAAGGTGGGCACTTAGAATTATCATCAACGGTAGAATCATCAAAAATTTTGTTCCGTTATCGAGAGAGTACATAACAGCTGGACCGACAGCCATTCGCACGGCACTAATGTCGTTCGTTGCATGCGACATGATATTGCCTGTTGAGTTGTTTTGGAAAAAACGTAGCGGAAGGTTCTGAATATGTTCCCAAAAATCTTGCCTTAAGTCATACTCGATATGACGCGACATTACAATTATTGTCTGTCGAATAAGGTAGCGAAACAATCCCGACAAAGCCGTGACTACAATAATTAATATTGCATAACGTATAATTAGATCGATACTGAGGTCTTGTTGCAGCGCATCGATACTATCCCGCAAAAGCAGCGGGATATAGACCTGCCCGATGTTGGAAAGAATTATAAAAATAAAGCCAAGGGCAAGATTCTTTTTATATCGAATGAAATATTTTTTAAGATGAGCGAGATTGCTAAACAAACCAAATCCGATCAATTATTGATAAAAATAAACCGACTTAATGTCTAATATTAACTCCACAAATATAATTTTTTAAAATGAAATTAATCGAGGCGAAAAAATACTAAAAGAATGCTGCAAATTTAAGGAAAAGATTTTACTCTATCGTTTGATATTAATTTCGGTTTATCTACAAAATCAGCCAATTATTTCAAATCCCGTGTATTTTTGCAATACTTTCGGAACGATGACTTTCCCTTCTGGTGTCTGGTAATTTTCCAGAATCGATACCATCAAACGACTAGTTGCCAATCCTGAACCGTTTAACGTGTGGACAAAATCTAACTTTTTATCTTCCTTTCTGTATCGAATGTTCGCTCGTCTCGCCTGAAAATTTTCAAAATTACTGCACGAAGATGCTTCCAACCATTTGTTTTCAGCAGGCGACCATGTTTCTATATCATAACATTTCGCCGCAGAAAAACTTAAATCACCTGTACAAAGCATTAATATTCTATACGGGATTTTCAACTCATGTAAAATATCTTCCGCATCCTTAACCAGCATTTCCAACTCGTCATAAGAAGTTCCCGGTTTTACCAATTTTACCATTTCAACTTTGTTGAACTGATGCACACGCAAAAAACCTTTCGATTCTTTACCGTAAGAACCGGCTTCTCTCCTGAAACATGCCGAATAACCCACGTAGCGAATCGGCAAATCACTTTCATTCAGAATTTCGTTTCGATGTAAGTTTGTTACCGGCACTTCTGCGGTTGGAATTGGAAACAAATCGTCTTTCTCGCAGAAATACATATCTTCTTCCAATTTAGGAAGCTGCCCGGTTCCTCTCATAGAATCGCGATTAACGAGAAACGGCGGAAAAACTTCTTTATAATTATGATTCTGAAGATGATAATCGAGCATGAAATTTATTAATGCTCTTTCTAGAGTTGCACCGTTGCCTACATAAACCGGGAAACCGGAGCCACTTATCTTTGCACCTCTTTCGAAATCTAGTATGCCAAGTTTTTTGCCAAGTTCAACATGATCTAAAATTTTTTCTTCCTGCTCAAAAGAAAAATCGTCCGGCAACCATTGCCTTACTTCTACATTATCTTCGGCAGTTTTACCAACCGGTACTGATTCATTCGGGATGTTTGGAACCCACATCAACAACTCGTTCAGTTTATTTTCAACTTCATTCAATTTTCCATCGAGCTCGGTTATCTGATCGGAAACAACCTTCATCTCTGCAATAATATTCGATGCATCTCCCCCGCTCTTTTTCAACTTCCCGACTTCCATTGACGCTTGATTTCTCTTCGCTTTCAGTTCATCTGTTTGGAGAATAAGATTTCTTCTGTCTTCATCCAAAGCAAGGATTTGATCTACAGTATCTTTTTCGTTCTTATTTGCAATTCCTTTTTTAACCAATTCCGGATTTTCACGAATAAATTTTAAGTCGAGCATTATTTCTCCAAATCTTTTGCTAAATAATTTTCAATCATCTTTAGAAATTCTTCCGCATTCTGAATTTGTGTTTGAGCGTCATTTTTTGAAACAATAAAAAAATCTATGTAATCGCTTTGAATTCTAATTCTCTCTGCGGATTTTAGAATCTCGCCAAATTTTTTATCAATTCTTCCGGAATGTATGTACTCTCTTATAAAATAAGAGATTAATCCGGAATGTGTTTTACTTCTGTACTTATCGAAAGCCGCCAGAGCTCGAGTTGCATGAAATATCGAATAATATGATCGATTTAATGATGCGGCAAATTGATTGTTATTCAACAGAAGTTTGGATGATTTCAAATTTTCCCGCGCTTTTTCCAATCGATATTCAGCATAATCTTTTAACTTAGGCTCCATATAAGATTCTTCCCTCTTTTACCACACTATCATAAATACCAATCAGATTGCCGTACTTAGATATATGACTTTCACTAAACAACAATATAGAAACATCAATATCATACTTAAGAGAAATATCTAATTCTACCTTCACAAAATCATTATGAAATTCATTGATCTTATCAAAATCAATTTCGGCGACTGCCGCAAAATCAATATCCGATTCTTCATTATAATCGCCGCGGGCGTAGGAGCCGTAAAGAATTATTTTTTTTAGTTTATCGCCGAGCAGGTTCTTTACCGCTTCTTCCACATCTTTCTTTATTTCATCTAGCTGTTCTACTTTCATGTTTCCTTCTTTAATTCTGAGCGAAGAATCTCCTACGGTACTAAGTTAGAGATTCTTCCCCCGATTAAAATCAGGGTCAGAATTTACCTTACTACAATGTTATAAATTTTATTGGGTACATAAATTTCTTTTACAATCTGTTTTCCATCTATGTAAGATTTTACTTTCTCTTCACTGAAAACAATCTTCTTTACTTCCTTTTCATTAAGATCAACCGGAACTTCAAGTTTAGCTCTCACTTTCCCGTTTATCTGAATAACAATTGTCACGTTATCAACTGTAAGAGCATTCTCGTCTACATTGAACCACAACGGATCAAAAAATATCGACTTTTCTTTGCCAAGAAGCTGCCAGCACTCTTCTCCCAAATGAGGAGCTATAGGTGCAAGCATCGATGCTAATCTTTCCAAAGCATAAGTCTGAATCTCTTTTCCGCAATCGTCTATAGTCTTCAATTCATTTAACAATTCCATCAAGGAAGCAACCGCAGTGTTAAATCTAAAATTCTCTATCTCGACTTCAAATTTTTTTAATGTTTGGTTTGTCTTCCTATAAATGTTCTTTTCACTTTCATTCAAACCGGATAAGTCATACTTATCCTTTGCAGGATTTTCCGCTGCAATGTTCTTATGCTGCTCAAATAAAGCATACGATCTCTGCACAAATCTATCTAAGCCCACAATACCTTTATCGCTCCAATCGCCGCCGAGTTCATAAGGACCCATAAACATTAAGTACATTCTAAATACGTCTGCACCGTATTCATGCAAGAATTCATTCGGGTCAACAACATTTCCCTTAGATTTTGACATCTTCGCGCCCATGTTGGTAATAGTTCCCTGGTGAATCAGTTTAAGGAACGGCTCATCACCCTTTACAAGTCCTATATCACGCAAGAATTTATAGACAAACCTCGCATACAACAAATGCATCACCGCGTGTTCCGCACCACCAATATAAGTATCAACCGGCACCCAAGTACTTGCGAGTTTCGTATCGAACATTCCGTCGTTAAAATTCGGATTAAGATAACGAAGGAAATACCATGACGAATCAACAAAAGTATCCATCGTATCAACGTCGCGTTTAGCTTTGCCGCCGCATTTCGGACAAGTAGTGTTCACAAAATCTTCTTTCGATGCAAGGGGCGAACCGCCTTTAGGTTTGAAATCAACCTCGTAAGGAAGAACGACTGGGAGCTGATCTTTCGGTACTGGAACCTCACCGCACCTATCGCAATAAATTATCGGTATCGGTGTTCCCCAATAACGCTGACGAGAAATAAGCCAATCTCTCAACCTATAATTAATAGTTTTCTTACCGATTTCTTTTTCTTCGAGCCAGGCAATAATTTTTTTCTTTGCGTCATCAATGTAAAGACCATTTAGAAAATCACTGTTAATTGCCGGACCTTCACCTACATAAGCATCACCCTCAAAATCGTCAGGCGGCTGAACTGTTCTGATTATCGGCAGATCAAATTTTTTAGCAAACTCCCAATCGCGTTCATCTTGTCCCGGTACAGCCATAATAGCACCGGTTCCGTAAGTCATCAAAACATAATCGGCAATCCAGATCGGAATTTCTTTTCCGTTAGTCGGATTAACTGCAAATGCACCGGTAGGTACGCCGGTTTTTTCTTTAACGGTAGATGTTCTGTCGATCTCTGTCATCGACTTTATCGAATCGACATACTCTTCAACTTTCGCTTTACATTCTTTTGTCGTAATCTTTTCTACCAATGGATGTTCGGGCGCAAGCACCATGTACGTTGCGCCGAATAATGTATCAGGTCGAGTAGTAAAAACCGTTATCTTTTCTTCTCTTTCAACAACACTAAAATTAACCTCCGCACCTATACTCTTCCCGATCCAATTCAACTGCATCGTCTTAGTCTTTTCAGGCCAGTCAATTTTATCCAAACCGTCGAGAAGTTCTTCAGCGTAATCCGTAATCTTAAAAAACCACTGTGTAAGATTTTTCTGAATCACAACCGTTCCGCAGCGTTCGCAAGTTCCGTCATTCAATACCTGTTCTCTCGCCAAAACAGTTTGACACGACGGACACCAATTAACGGGAGCGTTTTTTCTATAAGCCAATCCTTTTTTATACAGTTGAAGAAAAAGCCACTGGTTCCATTTATAATATTCCGGAACGCACGTCATTAACTCAGAGTTCCAATCGTACATCCCGCCCATCTGCAAAACCATCTCCCGGATATCGGAAATATTTTTCAAAGTGCTATCCTGCGGGTGAATGCCTGTTTTGATTGCAGAATTTTCTGCCGGTAAACCAAAAGCATCGTAACCGAGAGGCTCGAATACGTTGAAGCCTTTCAACTTCTTAAACCTCGCCCAGGAGTCCGTCGGACCGTAATGGTACCAATGACCAATATGTATCTTAGCCGCCGACGGATAAGGTAACATTACGAGGCAATAAAGTTTGTTCGCTGTATCTGAAAGATCGGTTTTATAAACTTCCTTCTCTTCCCAAAACTTCTGCCATTTCTTTTCAATTTCTACAAAGGGGTATTTCATAATAGGTAAAACCGCATTATTCGTTCAAAAATGAATTGAAAATTATCAAAATTGACGTGGGTAAGCAAGGAAAGCACGCTTAAGAATTCGATTTAAATCTCCAATTGCAAATTTGACATGAGATTATTTCTGTAGGGGAAAGTTATTACTACCACAGTGAACATAAAGGTATGTATGTACACATTTTCTCTTTAGTAAAAACTCTTTGCGGGTACCGCCAAGTAGAATCAAGAAGAAAGTTTATAAATTGCCGGGCGGTATTTAGGTCTAGGAATAGGTTTTTTATTCTTCTTTGCCGATAGAATCCACGCTCGTTTAGCTTCCATTACATTTTTTAATGCCTCATCGGGTGTTTT
>CAZRIQ010000015.1:0-15961 GCA_964600175.1 uncultured Melioribacter sp.
CCATCATTTTAAAGCTGGCACCGATGATCGGAGCCATTTTAGCTGAGCGTATATCTTTTGCAGAAAGAAGCCTTTGAACCACAAGAAAGTCAGTCGTCCAGTATCCCATTGAAATTATAGCACCAAGACCGAAGACAATTCCAACCCAGTTTATTCCCATCGGATTATCATTGAAATTACCGAGTGTACTCCACAGGTGTGTGTAATCTCCACCCGGAAAATTCTGATGAATCTTTTCAACCATGCCGCTCCAGCCGCCTGCTTCAATCAATCCTAGAATAGGAACTAAAAGTGCGCCAAGCCAGATAAGCACGAACTGAAGAACTTCATTAAAGATAGCCGAGAGCAGCCCGCCCAGAACGACGTAGACCATAACTGTTATAGATGAAACCCAGATGCTGAAATGAATATCCCAGCCGAGAACAACTTTCAGTACAATAGCCATTGCGTACATGTTTATGCCGCTCATCAGTACAGTCATGAAACCGAACGTGACTGCAGACAGCATACTGGAACTTTCTCCGAAACGAAGCTTCAAATATCCCGGAACCGAATGTGTCTTTGAAATATAATAGAAAGGCATCATAATGATTGCAAGGAAAAGCATTGCAGGTATTGCGCCTATCCAGTACCAGTGCGTTGCAAGAATTCCATACTGGTAAGCCGAAGCAGCCCAGCCCATTAATTCGAGCGAGCCGAGGTTTGCTGCTACGAAAGAGAGACCTGCTATCCACGCAGTCATTTTTCTTCCGGCAAGGAAAAAGTCGTCGCCGGTTTTTGTAAAGCGCAGTAAATAAAATCCAATTCCTATAACAAAGAGAAAATAAACTGCGATAATAAAGGAATCAATCCAGCTTAGAGATACAAGACTGGTACCGGCTGCTAAGGGCCAGGTAAGACAAGGTATGATTTCGGTTATCATAAGTTCCCTATTCTTGGTTTTTTGATTTATAAATCATTTTACAGAAAACTCATAAACTGTAGTCTGCGTATAAGTTTCCCCAGGCCTTAATACTACCGAAGGAAAGTTCGGGTGATTCGGCGAATCCGGGAAATGCTGAGCTTCTAAGCATAAGCCCGTTCTGTAATTATACGCTATTCCACCTTTACCTTTAGCCATCCCATTCAAAAAATTTCCCGAATAGAATTGTATTCCAGGTTGGTCCGTAAATACTTTCATCAATCTTCCGCTTATAGGTTCATACACTTCCGCAACTTCTCTTACCGAGCCGTTATAATTATTTAATACAAAATTGTGATCGTAACCTCCGCCGAATTTTAATTGTTGGTTATCGTCGTTTATCCTTTCACCGATTTTATGAAACGTACGGAAGTCAAACGGTGTATTTTCAACCTTCATAAGCTCCCCGGTAGGAATCAATCCTCTGTCAACCGGCGTTATATAGTCGGCATCTATTTCCAATTCATGATCAAGAATTGTGTTCGTAGGTGATCCTGTCAAATTAAAATACGAATGATGCGTCGGGTTAAGTATAGTAGGTTTATCCGTCGTTGCAGTGTAATCGATTCTGAGCGCGTTGTCCTTAGTAAGTGTGTACTCGACTTGTATAGTCAAATTCCCCGGATAGCCCTGTTCGCCGTCTGCACTTTTGTAAGTTAGTTTTAAAGATTGGGAAGAGTCAGTTTCAACCGGTTCCGCAGTCCAGAGAACTTTATCGAATCCTTTAATTCCTCCGTGAAGATGATTCATCCCGTTATTAATAGTAAGCTGGTATTCTTTCCCGTCCAGTGTAAACTTACCTTTGCCGATTCTGTTGCCATACCGTCCTACAATTGCTCCGAAGTATGAAGACCCTCTGACATAATCTTTTAAACTGTCGTATCCCAAAACAACATCTTCGTATTTCCCGTTTTTATCGGGTGCTGTTAGAGACACAACCCTAGCCCCGAAATTGATAATTTTAGCCGTCATACCGGCAGAGTTTGATAGGGTGTACATATACACATTCTCACCGGTTTTGAGTTTTCCGAATAGTTCCTTTTTGATCATTCTGTTTTCTGCATTTTTTGGTTGGCATGAGAGAATAAGAAGTGATAGGATAATAAATGAGGTGTTAATAAGTCTTTTTATCATTGAGATATCCCCTTTTTAGTTGGCTTTTTATAAATTCTGCTTGCTGCAAAATAAGGGTTAAACCGTGATTTTAATCAGTTAATATTAATAATATAGCCGCCTTAATGCAACTATTAATATTTTACCCTAGGTCATTGCAGCAGGATTTTATTGATCTCAAAGCAAACATGCTTATTTTGATTAATCATTTGGATGCTTACAAGAGAACCAATCCTAACAAGTATATATTAAAGTGAATGAGGAATGATACGTTGTTAGAAAATATAAAGAGTGGTCGTTTTAAAAGTACCCTCTCAAGAATTAAATCCTTTGAAATCGGTTTAATCGGCTTTATCCGTGTTCCATTCTCAAAATAATTACTTTTATAAAACGACCTTGGTTTTCGTTAGCAAACCTTTCTCTTATATATACATATTAATTATTTGTTCATAGAGTTCCTGCTTGCCGCTTATCTGTTTCGGTTCGCCGTTCTTAATTGCTATTTCACGCAAGTCTTCTAATTTTAGTTCTCCTTTTTCGAACTTGGCACCGTCACCGCTGTTATAGGAAGCATACCGTTCTTTTCTTAATTTCTTGTAATCAGATTCGCTCAATATTTTTTCTGTAGTTAAAAGTGCGCGTGCAAAAACATCTATACCTGCAATATGAGCTATGAACAAATCCTCCGGATCGGTTGAGTTTCTTCGAATATGGGCATCGAAATTCACACCGCCAATTCCAAAACCGCCGGCTTCTGCTATTACAAGCATTGCTTCAATCATTTCATAAATATTAATCGGGAATTGATCTGTATCCCAACCGTTCTGGTAATCGCCGCGGTTTGCATCCATACTCCCGAACATTCCGGCATCAACAGCGCATTGAACTTCATGCTGGAAAGTATGGCCTGCCAATGTTGCGTGGTTCACTTCAATGTTGAGTTTGAAATCTTTATCCAATCCATAGTTTCTCAAAAATCCGATCACGGTTTCAACATCATAGTCGTACTGATGTTTTGTAGGCTCCATTGGTTTCGGTTCAACCAAAAATGTTCCTTTGAAACCTTGTTTTCGTGCATAATCCCTAGCCAGCGTTAAGAATTTTGCCATGTGTTCTTTTTCGCGTTTCATGTTTGTGTTAAGCAACGACATATAACCTTCGCGTCCGCCCCAGAAAACATAATTACTTCCGCCAAGTTCGATTGTTGCATCTAAAGCGCGTTTAACTTGTGTCGCGGCATAAGTAAGAACATTGAAATCCGGATTAGTGGAAGCACCGTTCATATATTTTTTGTGGGAAAACAAATTGGCGGTTCCCCATAAAAGTTTTACGCCGCTGGCTTTTTGTTTTTCTTTTGCATAATCAACAATAGCTTGAACGTTTTTATCTGTCTCGGCAATTGTAGCTCCTTCCTGAACAACGTCTACATCATGAAAACAATAAAACGGCAAGCCCATTTTTGTAATGAATTCAAAAGCTGCGTCCATTTTAGCTTTACCGCGGGAAATTGCATCCGTACCTGAATTCCAAGCGCGGTCCAATGTTCCGGAGCCAAACTGATCGGTACCGTCTGCACAAAGGGTATGCCAATATGCAACAGCAAATCTAAAATAGTCTTTCATAGTTTTGCCGAATACCTTTTTGTTTTCGTCATACCACTTGTAAGCTAAGGGATTTTTGGAATCTTTACCTTCGTATTTGATTTTACCTATCCCTTTGAAATATTCTTTTTCACCTATGAGATAATCCATGTTTCTTCGCCTCGATTTTTATGATTATATAAATGTTATTTTTTAATCAAAATAAAACGTTATAAAAATTTCTGTAATAGTTTCAACCAATTACTATATGCTTCTTCAGTAACTCCGGTTTTGATTTTGTCGGGATGGACCTCGGAAACCTTCTTTAGAGAAACAAATGCTTCATCAAACGATTTATAATAACCCGCACCAAAAGCTGCACCTCGTGCTGCTCCTTGTGCACCGTCCGTATCATATAATTGAATTGAAGCTCCGGTTATGTTGGCCAAAGTTTCTCTAAAAATGGGGCTTATGAACATATTTGCTTTGCCTGCACGTATTACGTTGATGTCCAGACCCATTTCTTTCATTATATCCACACCGTACTTAAAGGAAAATGCGATGCCTTCTTGAACTGCTCTAAACAATTGCGGTTTGGAATGCCTGTTGAAATCCACTCCCAATATTTGACTTCCAATATTTTTATTTTCGAGCACGCGTTCGGCACCGTTACCAAAAGGAATAACAAAAACACCTTCCGAGCCAATGGAAACATCTGCTGCCTGACTGTCTATCTCTTTATAGGATAATCCGGTACCTACATTTTTTCTAATCCACGAATTTTGAATACCGGTTCCATTAATACATAATAGAACTCCGAGTCGCGTTGTTTCCGAAGTGTGATTTACGTGAGCAAACTGATTAACCCGCGAGAGTTTATCATAATTTACTTGATCAATAACACCGTAAACAACTCCTGATGTTCCAGCGGTAGCTGCTACTTCTCCGGGTTGAAGAACGTTGAGGGAAAAAGCATTGTTTGGCTGGTCGCCGGCACGGTAAGACACAACGGTATCCTTACTAAAACCAAGTTCTTCCGCTGCTTCTTTTGTAATTTTACCTTGAATTGAGAACGTCGGGTTTGTATCGGGAAGAATTTTTTCGTCAATCTCGTAATATTTAAGCACATCTTTCGATAAAGAGTTGTTCTTAAAATCCCAGAATATTCCTTCGGATAAACCCGAAACAGTTGTATTGATTTCTCCTGTTAATTTCATCGCGATAAAATCACCGGGCAGCATCGCTTTAAAAATGTTTTCATAAACACTTTTTTCGTTCTCTCTAACCCATCTAAGCTTCGAAGCTGTAAAGTTTCCCGGCGAATTTAATAAGTGAGATAAACAATTATCCGCACCGATTTTCTTAAACGCTTTATTACCAATCTCTACGGCGCGACTGTCGCACCATATAATAGAAGGGCGGAGAACATTTTGATTCTTATCCACCAAAACAAGTCCATGCATTTGGTAGGATATTCCAATAGAAACAATTGAATGAGAATCGATGCCACTGTTTTGAATGATTTTCCGTGTTAGAATTTTTGCGTAATCCCACCAAGTATTAGGATCTTGTTCCGCCCATCCGGGTTTAGGCGAACTAATAGACATTTCTTCATCCGGGTAGAAACCTTGGGCAATAACTTTGCCGGTTTCAATCTCTATTATAGAACATTTAATAGATGAACTGCCAACATCATATCCAAGTGAATACAATTTCTTAACTCCTATTTATGTGATGAAATTTGATTATGTAACTAACTAAACAAAAATATGATCCTGAATAAGTTTTTTAGAATCATAAACATTTAGCTAAAATCGGTGTACAAAATACACTTTCGAAAATTTAAAAACACAGAAAAATTATATTAGGAAAGAAATTAGATAAGAGAAATTTTCGAAAGAAAATAATGAAAATGAATTTGTTGAAAAAATTAAACGAAAAAGATAATCACAACAAACGATGTGTGGCTTACTTATATAGATTTGATAAAAATAATAACGACAGATTGAAAAAGAAGGGATTCATTTTCGAGCTATAGGAAATTTATATTTTTAAGTTGTACTACTCTGCCATAACTATCCCATAAATGTTTAGTTCATACTTTTGTTCACAATATTTACCCACAACACGGATACAGTAAATTTAATGTTTTTGTTTTTGCTTCTCTTTCTTGCTAAGTTTTTTTTGAATTAATCCATATAAACTAACAGGATTCGGGCTATTCCTTAAAACAAATCAATGATTACACGGAACGCAGATGAGAACCAACGAAGTAAATGATGAAGAACGCATTAAGGCTTTTAAATCGATTAAGAAACCGGAAGTAATTAAAAAGCAGAATTTGGATGTTCGTTACCATGTTGAAGACTTCGATGTTAACGACCGACCACGGCGTTTCTTGGAGGCTTTCGCCGCAATACTTAAACACTCTAACTATAAGATAGTGCTTGATCACTTTTCCCGCATGAGCACCAGGTGTTCCCGTTGTACTGTTGCTTGTCAGGTTTACCAGGCGACCGGCAATATTGAAGACATTCCGTGTCATCGTTCGGAACTATTATTAGATGTCTACCGGCGTCATTTTACTTTGGGAGGATTATTAAAAGGACGGATTTCCGGCAGCGGATATTTAACGGATGAAAAAATACAAGAGATGGCGGAAAGCTTTTGGAACTGTACCGCGTGCAGAAGGTGTTCTCTCGAATGCCCGATGGGAATTGATCATGGCTTAATAACTCATCTTGGTCGTTACATTTTAAGTGAAATAGGTATAGCTCCGCGTGCGCTCGTTGTCAGTACAAGAGAACAACTTGAAGGTGCCACAAAAAATACATCCGCAATACCGGTACCGGCTTTGAAAGACACACTTGAATTCCTTGAAGACGATATATTCGAGGAAAAATCGGTAAAGGTAAAATTCCCGATAGATATAGAAAATTGTGACTACGTTTTCTTTCCGGCAGTAAGCGATTTTCTTATGGAAGCTGAAACTCTGATGGGAGTAGCAGCCGTATTTACTGTCACCGGAGATTCATGGACTATTGGCACCGGTTATTACGATGGTATCAATTACGGTCTCTTTTACAGCGATAGAATTCTGGAAAGAGTCGTCAAACATGTTGATGAAGAAACCAAGAGACTAAGCGGAAAAAATATTCTTATAGGTGAATGCGGACACGCATCACGTTCGGCAAAGTATTTTATCCCGACATACTGCGGCGGTAAAGACGCATTGCCTGTCATCAATATAATGGAATACACTTATAAAATATTGAAAGAAGGCAAACTTAAACTCGATCCAAATGTTGTTACGGAAAAAGTCGCATATCACGATCCCTGTAATATTGCCAGGCAGCGCTGGATAATAAACCAACCGAGGGAAATCCTAAAGTCGTTTTGCAAAAACTACGTGGAGATGACTCCTTCGGGTGAAAATAACATTTGCTGCGGCGGAGGTGGGGGAACGGTTTCAATCGATGAAATACGACCATACAGAACAACAATCGGCGGTAAATTAAAAGCAGATCAAATTCGGAAATCCGGCTGTGAAATTCTTGTTGCTCCTTGCGCAAACTGCAAAAAACAATTAAGAGAATTGGTGGAAGATCAGGGAATAGACTGCCAGGTAGTCGGGCTTCACGACTTGATTTACAAAGCTATAATTTTTGACGAATCGCTGATAGTACCTAAGGAAAACGATCCTGAGAAGGAGGAAAAATAAATATGGAATCTTTTCTCGAATTTGCACGCGGACCTCTTTTTAGGCTTTGCTTCACACTTATGTTGCTTGGTCTATTCAGAATATTTTTCCTTGATATCTGGGGAATGTATAAAGCGTATCGAAAAGCCGGCGATAAAAAAATGCCGTGGAAGTTAATCATTAGTCGTACGTGGGAATGGATCTTTCCTGTAAAAAGAGTAGCCGGCAATTTCCGCATCTATTCTATTATTTCTATCCTTTTTCATGTAGGGCTAATAATCGTTCCAATATTTTTATTTGCTCATGTTCAATTATGGAAAGAGTCTGTAGGAATTTCATGGCTTACTCTCCCCTACTCATGGGCTTTTTGGTTAACAATCGGCACAATAGTTTTTGCAGTTTCTCTATTCATAGGAAGACTTACGATCAAACCGACAAAAGCACTGAGTAAAAAGCAAGACTACATATGGCTGCTCTTACTTCTTATTCCGTTCGTTACAGGATTTGTATGCGCAAATTTAAATGTCGATCCGAAAAGTTATCAGTTCTTTATGCTGGTACACGTTCTTTCTGCAAATCTAATTTTTGTTCTTATACCTTTTTCAAAAATAGCGCACTGCGTTCTTGCGCCGTTATCTCAAATTGTCTGTACACTTGCATGGAAATTTCCTCCCAATACAGACGACGATGTATGTACAACACTCAATAAAAAAGGAGCGCCGGTTTGAGCAAAGCGATATTGACAGATATAACAAAATGCATCGGCTGTCTTAAATGTGTTACTGCTTGTAAGGAAACGAACCATCTTGAAATGGATGTTCCAAGAATATGGCAGAAAAACGACGGTTTATCATCCGAAAACTGGACATCGATAATTCGAAAACCAGACAGTCACTACATCCGTAAGCAATGCCGTCATTGTCTTGAACCTGCCTGTGCTTCTGTATGTCCCGTTGGTGCT
Organism: uncultured Melioribacter sp.; assembly: GCA_964600175.1. Lineage (GTDB taxonomy): Bacteria > Bacteroidota > Ignavibacteria > Ignavibacteriales > Melioribacteraceae > Pyranulibacter. The sequence goes on from CAZRIQ010000015.1 coordinate 8,316, forward strand.
TTACACAAAACCAAAATTGGCGCAGTGGTATATGATAGCGATAAATGTCTCGGATGCCGTTATTGTATGATGGCTTGTCCTTACGGAATTCCCCGTTACGACTGGGATAAAACAGTTCCTTATGTAGAAAAGTGTATTCTCTGTTACGATAGAATTGAAAAAGGCGAACAACCTGCCTGCACAGAAGTTTGTCCTCAGGGTGCTACAATTTTCGGCGAACGAAATGAGTTATTAAAGATAGCTCATAAACGGATTCAAGAGAATCCGGGTAAATATATTAACAAAGTGTGGGGCGAACACGAGGTCGGCGGAACATCGGTTTTATATCTATCCGATATCGATCTCGGTTTCCTTTCTTATCCAACAAACCTTGGTACGAAACCTCTTCCTGAAGAAACTTCTACGGCTATGAAGTCGGTACCGTTTGCATTTGTTGGTATGGGTGGAGTAATGCTCGGACTCAATTGGATAATACGCCGCCGGATGGAACTGGGCAAAGAGCAACATGAGAAAAAGGAATCTTCAGATGAATAGAGTACATAACACAAAACTAATTTTATGGCTCATTACAGGTTTTGCAGCGGCAGTTGCTTTTAATCGATTTATCTTCGGACTCGGTGTTACGACAAATCTGAACGATTCAACCCCTTGGGGATTATGGATTGGCTTCGATGTAATGGGCGGAGTTGCTCTTGCCGGAGGCGGGTTTGTGATAACTGCAATTTTCTATATAATGAAGCAGGAAAAATTTCATCCGCTTGTTAAACCGGCAGTATTAACAGCATTCCTCGGCTATCTCGCAGTTATTTTCGGTTTGTTGATTGATCTTGGATTGCCATGGAATATTTGGCATATGATCATTTATTGGAACCCACATTCGCCTTTGTTTGAAGTCGGCTGGTGCGTTATGCTTTATACTACCGTTTTGCTTCTTGAATTCAGTCCTGTTCCGCTGGAAAAATTTTCCCGCTATGCAAGAATCAGAAATTTTCTTATGAAGTTCCGTTTCCTTTTTGTTCTTCTTGGAATAATGCTTTCAACTTTGCATCAATCTTCACTCGGCAGTTTGTTTTTGATTATGCCGTTCAAACTCTACCCGCTTTGGTATTCAAACATACTCCCGGTCCAGTTTTTCATCTCTGCCGTCGCGCTCGGCTTGATGATGGTTGCATTCGAAAGTTCGGTGTCTCATTGGCTTTACAGGCGCAAACCGGAAACAGATCTCGTATCAAAACTTTGTAAAGCAGCAGTATGGGTTCTTGCCACTTACTTCCTTGTAAAGATTATAGATATAATTCTAACCGGCAAGTTTGAAATGATTTTCGACGGAAGCTGGCAGAGTAATCTTTTTATCATAGAAGTTTTGATCTCAACAATAATTCCCGCTGCAATGTTCGCTGTTCCAAAGCTCCGCAGAAACAACAAAGTACAATTGACAGGTTCTTTCATGGTAGTATTTGGAATGGTGTTGAACAGAATCGATGTGGGCGGTTTAACAATGCTCGGTGCAACCGGCGATTCCTACACACCGTCGTGGACGGAAATTACAGTTAGTCTTGGAATTGTATCTGCAGCAGCATTAGTATTTCTGTTAGTAATTGAAAATTTTCATGTATGGGATTTACAGCCAAAAGAACCGGAGTCACTTCCGCACACACCACCGTCGTTTGATTATTCATCGAGAACATGGCTCGGTACACCGGACGTTTCGAGTTTGACAAAACATACTCTCGCTTTCGTAATAAGTTTCGGTATCGGAATGGCTTTGATGCCGGGCGGACATCTTCACAGCAAAGGAATAGATATCATTAAAGTAAGCCGCGCCGCCGGAATCGACACAACTTACATAAACGGCAATAGGGACGATCAGTTTGTTAAATTTCCTCATCAAGATCATATCGCAAGAATCGGCAAAGACAAGTGTGTAACTTGCCATCACCTAAATCTTCCCGGATATAAAATAAACAGCTGTTGGGAATGCCATAAAAATATGTATACAACGGTCGATTTCTTTAGACATGATTGGCATTCATCACATGACGGGGCAAACATTAAATGCAACGATTGTCACACTCCGGGCATAACGCGAAGTGTCCTGTCAGCAAAGAAATGTACCGACTGCCACAAAACATATAAGTTCACTGCAGTCAAAAAAAATTCGGCGGGAAAATATTACATTCTATCATACACGGATGCTATGCATAACTTGTGCGTTTCATGTCACTTAGCCGAATCGAAGAAAATAAAAGACAAACCGAATCTTGCCCAATGTTCTACCTGCCATAAAACGCAGCTTCCCGAAAACTTAGAGGCAGGCATAAACTGGAAAATCAGTTTGCCGCATTTTAACAGTGTAGTTCTCCCTAATGTTAAAGCGGAGAGAAAGGAATAGAAATGAATTATGTCCTCAAAAAAAATATTAATAATAGATGACGAACCCGATGTGGTAGTTTATTTAACCACGGTACTGGAATCAAACGGATATGAGTCTTATTCTGCAGGTGACATAAAATCTGCCCTGCAGCTGGTTAAAGAAGTTCATCCCGATCTTATTTGCCTGGATATTATGATACCGAAGGAAACGGGAATATCGTTCTATGTAAAGTTGCGGAAGGAAAAAGAATTCAATAACGTTCCGGTTATTATAATAAGCGGGATTATCGAAACAGAAAAGTTTAATTTTCGTTCGTATGTAAAAGATGTTTCAATTCAGCCGCCGGAGTATTTTATGGAAAAGCCGATAGATGTTGAAAAATATATTCAAAAAATAAAAGAGCTTACACATTCTTAAAATCAACATGCAACTTTATCGAAGTCGTATGTTGATAAAACAATAGTTATGTTATTATGAAAACAGCACGGATTAATAACAAAATATATCGCTGGTTGAGCGAGGATCAAATTCTTTTTGATCGTGTACCATGTTATATCACTGTTATAGATAAAAACTTTAAAATCGTCAGGGCAAACGATGCCTTCCACGAAGGCTTTGGTGACATACTAAATCACTACTGTTATGAAATCTATAAGAGAAAAAACACGAAGTGCAGAAACTGCCCGGCTGTAAAAACATTCCGGGATGGAAAGGTACATCACTCAAGTCAACAAGGAATCGACAGGCGCGGTCAGAAAATTTACTATGCTGTTTCAACCTCCGCACTTACAAGAGGAACCAAAAATGTCACGTATGTAATTGAAATATCGAGCGACGTTACCCCAATGAAAAAATTGGAAGAAAAAGTTATTGAAGCCAAAAGACTCGGTGCGGTTGGTCAAACCGTTGCGGGACTCGCACACAGCATCAAAAATATTTTAATGGGATTGGAAGGCGGCAAGTTTATTGTAAGTCTCGGATTAAAAAAGAACGACCAGGAAATGATTAACCAAGGATGGGAAATGCTGGAAAGAAACTTCGACAAAACCACAACACTGGTTAAGGACTTTCTCAGTTTTTCCAAGGGTAGGCTGCCCAAGTTAGAAATTGTAAATCCTGCAGATCTTGTTTTCGAAATTGTCGGTTTATATAAAGACGTTGCCGCTCAATCGGGAATCGAATTAAAGTCGAAGATCGACAACAAAGTTAAATCGGCCCCGCTGGACCCGGCAGCAATTCATACATGCTTGACAAATCTTGTATCAAATGCAATAGATGCATGCCTTATGTCCGAAAAAAAAGGGACGGAAGTATTGATCAAAGTATCGGAAGGAAGGAACAAACTAATCTTCGAAGTGGAGGATAACGGCATCGGCATCGATTACGAAATAAAGAAAAAAATATTTACAACATTTTTTACGACCAAAGGCGGCGGCGGAACGGGTCTTGGTCTGCTGACAACCAGGAAAATTGTAGAAGAACACGGCGGGAAAATAGAAGTTGTTTCCCAAAAAGGTAAAGGTGCCAAATTTATAATGCAGTTCCCGCGAGAAAGGTTATTGGCTTTGTACAAAGAATCTAAAAAATAGAAAATGTTTTACAACAGGAGTTGACAATGACGGAATCAGTTAGAAAAAAAATATTAGTTGTTGATGACGAAGCCGACGTTCGCAACTTTCTACAGGCTGCACTTGTTGAAGCGGGATTTGATGTTACACTTGCCGAGGACGGAGACATTGCTTTAACAAAGATTAAAGAGGAACTACCCGATCTTGTTTCGCTTGATCTCGTTATGCCGCGTAAATCCGGTGCAAAATTGTATCGTGAATTGTCGAAACACAAAGAATGGTCTAAGATTCCCATTATTATAGTTACCGGTCATGCACGAGATGAGTTGGGCAAATCCGACTTAAAAGAATTAACAATGTCGGGTCCAGGCATTTACCTGGAAAAACCGGTTAAACCTAACAATTATATCGCTGCAATTAAAAGTGTTCTAAAAATGGAAACGACCGAAGAAGAACAAGAAACCGCCAAATTGGTTGGAATTCAAAACGACTTAAAAAACTTTATAGATAATGCCGATCCGGATACTCTTAAAAAATTAAAGGAATTAATTAGTCAAAACAAATAAGTCGTTTATTACAAAGAATGTTAGGTGTTTTCCTTTGTGATAGAAAAATCCCCTGCCCACATTTTGTATACACTCATTAATATACTTTTGATTTTACTCCCCTTTATAAATATGTTTTAACGAATTGAGTACTTCCATATTTTCAATGGAGTATAAAAAGATGACCACACTCTACTTGTTTTCTTACCTCTCCATCTTAATCTTTCTGATTTTGATTATTTATAAGATAGTTAAATACTCTTCCCTCCCCATGCATCTTAGATGGGATCTTTATCCGGTTGCACATGAACCGGATAAAAATAAATACGGCGGTTCTTACTACGAGGAACCAGAGTGGTGGAAGAAAAAAAATAAAAAAGACAACGTTGCGGAACTTTTGGCAATGGCTGAAGAAATATTTCTATTGAAGGGCGTTTATCTCCATAATAAAAAACTTTGGTATTTGTCTTTCCCTTTTCATCTCGGTTTATATTTAATTACAGCTACTTTTATTTTAATTGTTGCGTCAGTCATCTTAAATATAAACGCACTTATTAATATTACGAATATTCAAACAACCGCGGATTCGCTTTCACATTATCTAATTAATATATGCGGTTATGCCGGACTTGCTCTCACGTTTGGCGGCTGTGCCGGGTTAATAATTATGAGATCGACAGATAAAAAGTATAAATTTTACAACACTACGGCAGATCTCTTAAATCTGTTCTTTATCCTGGTTTTAGTCGTAAGCATATTTCTAACTCTTATTTTTTCTAACTCATCATTTATCCTAAGTAAAGAGTATGTTAAAAGTCTTCTGACATTTAGTTTTGAGAATATACCAAACCCGCTTTTTGTTACCCATATAGTTCTTATTTCAGTGTTCCTTTTGTATTTCCCTCTGACAAGAATGATGCACATGTTTGCAAAGTATTTCACATATCACGATGTACGCTGGGAAGACGAACCAAATAAGAGAGGTAGTAAACTAGAGAGGAAAATTAAGGAGGCTTTGAATTTCGGAATAAGCTGGTCCGCACCGCATACAAAAACAGGTAAAACATGGGCGGAAGTCGCAACAACACTCCCGCCGGAGGTAAAAAATGTTGAATGAAATGAAATCCCGCTCTGCGGAATCGGATGAAACAAATTCTAATTCAAAAAGCAAAAAAGAAAAAGTAAGTTCATCTGAAAAAATAAATTCAATTAGAGAGTTTTCGAATCCTGACGGAAGGATAACGACACTCGATCCTGCAGCATATATAAAACTCCCGCATCCGTACGAAGATTGGGTAGATCAACCCATTAAAGAATTGACTGAAGATCAAAAGAACCGGCTGGAACATTCTCTCGACGGTTTATCGGCAATTGCAATTCCGAAACCCCAAACTGATAATGAAAAAGAAGAACTTGTTGCAAAATTTCTTTCGGGATTAAAAAAGCTTTTAAGCAAAGAAGATAACTGGACGTTTATCCAACCGCTTCTTCTTTCTATGGAAAATTGTATGAAGTGCCAGACTTGTTCGGAAGAGTGCCCGATCTATCTTTCAAGCGGAAGAGAAGAAATTTACAGACCGATCTTTCGCGGAGAAATTTTACGGAGAATAATAAATAATTATTTAAAACCTGGTGGGAAACTTTTCCATAAATTTTCCGGTTCAGACATTGACTTGAATTGGGAAACAATTGCAAGGCTTGCCGAACTATCGTACCGGTGTACTATGTGCAGACGGTGTGCACAAGCATGTCCGATTGGTATCGATAACGGTCTAATCACGCGCGAAATAAGAAAGTTGATGAGCCAGGAATTGGGATTTGCACCTGATGAACTTCACACTTCAGGCACAATCAAACAAATGAAAACCGGGTCGTCGACTGGGACAAATCCAACCGCAATGCTTGATATCGTTGAGTTTATCGAAGAGGACATGAAAGATCTATATGATCTTGATATCAAAATACCGATCGACAAAGAAAATGCGGACATACTTCTCATCCATAATTTCGGCGAATATCTTTCTTGGCCGGAAAACATAATGGCATTTGCTATTATCTTTGAAAAAGCCGGTATCAATTGGACGTTGTCTTCCCAGATGGGCGGTTATGATTCTGTTAACTACGGATTGTTTTATGATGATGTTCAGCTTGCCAGGGTTGCACTTGAACATATCCGCATTGCAAAAAAATTAAACGTAAAAAAAATTGTTATGGGTGAATGCGGTCATGCTCACAAAGCACTGATGCCGATTGCCGATAGAATATTAGTCGATGATAATATTGTACCGAGGGAAAGCGCTTTCCCCGTATTGGAAGAAATTGTATTCAGCGGCAAAATAAAATTCGATTCCAGCAAGAATGACTTCCCCGTCACTCTGCACGACCCGTGCAACACAACCAGGTCTATGGGGATCGTAGAGCCTCAAAGAAGAATTCTCCGTGCATTGTGTCCTCAATTTGTGGAGATGGAACCGCATGGCGTTAATAATTATTGCTGCGGCGGCGGAAGCGGTTTTGCGATCTTCCAGGGAAAAAATTTCCCCGATTGGCGAAACCAGGTTTCTTTTAGAATGAAATTCAAACAAATACTCGATGCTTTTCAAGATAAGATTGATCCCTCCATAAACAAATATGTATGCGCACCGTGTTCGAATTGCAAAGGCGCTTTCAGAGATGGGCTCACTTATTATAAAGCGTTTGAAAAATGCGGAATTATTTACGGCGGTTTGGTAGAATTAATAGTAAATGCAATGGTCGATCTGAAAAAACCGTTTATTGAATGGGAGTTAAAGTAGCAACAAAATCATTTGAAAATTATACAAGGTGAAAAATGGAAAACGGTAAGAAAATTTTGATGATAGATGATGAAGAAGACATACTAACGTATCTTTCCGCTTTTTTTTACGAGAACGGTTTTAAAGTAATCTCCGCACAAAACGGTAAAGAAGGTGTTCAAAAAGCAATCTCCGCAAAACCGGACATTATAACACTCGATATTTCAATGCCCGAAGAGTCAGGCGTAAAAGCCTTGCGCGAATTCCAAAACAATAACGTAACGAAAAATATCCCAATCATAATTATTACCGGTGTAGCATCAGATTTCAAGCGGTTCATTGAAACGCGCAAACCGGTTCATCCCCCAGAAGGATATTTTGAAAA
>CAZRIQ010000016.1:0-15856 GCA_964600175.1 uncultured Melioribacter sp.
ACCCTTACGGTAAAAAATATTATTGGTTAACAGGGAATCTTATCGAAGTCGACGATAACCTGAACACCGACCAATTTGCCGTTAAAAATAAGTACGTTACAATTACACCAATCCATTTCGATTTGACCGATTATAAAACTTACGATCAAATGAAAGGGTGGAATATTCCCGAACATTTTAAGAACAACCATAAAAAATAAAAATCATAACACAATCCCGATAAATGACCCGCTTGGAATCCTTCAACATATCGCTTAACGGAAGCCTTGTAGTAATATTATTGGGGATTGTCGTCTTATCGGTTTTAGTTTACCTATCATACAAAATTACCATACCGGTTATTTCAAAGCCGTTAAAGATTCTCTTAATTGTGCTAAGAATTCTAGCGCTGACTTCTATTCTCTTTATAGTTTTTGAACCGCAGGTTTCTCTAACATACGTAGATAAAATTGAACCGAAAGTTGCAGTATTCATAGACAATTCGAGATCGATTTCATTTAAGGATAGTCTGGAAAGAGCCGACAAAATAAAACAATTATCAAAAAGTTTTTCGGACAAACTCGGGAACCAATTACAATTAAACACTTTTGGGACAAGCTTAAAACCGTTAAACACGGATAGTATTGACAATATCAAACTCATGGAACCGGAAACAAATTTCTCCAATATATTTAACGATTTGAAGAAAACCGATCAGAACTACTCGTCAGTTGCGATCATAAGTGACGGAATTATAACCGGTGGATCGGACCCCACTTTTACCGCTCAAAAACTGGGAATATCGATATTTACAGTAGGAGTTGGAGATTCAACTCTTCAAAAAGATATTGCCGTTAAAAATGTTTTGTTTAACCAATTTATTTATGCAAACAAACCAACAATTATCGAAGCTACAATTGTTAACAACGGATTTGGATCCAATAATACGAAAGCATTTCTCTATGAAAACAATGTACCGGTTCAAACTAAAGACATTGTGCTGAACGAGAACGGTGTCAACAAAGTCAGTTTCGATTATACACCGAAAGAAACCGGTGAAAAAAAGATGAGGGTTATTGTACAAAATCTTTCCGGTGAAATAACAAAAGAGAATAACAAATATGTTTTTTACGTGAATGTCCTAAACGATAAGCTGAAAGTTTTGATTGCCGCCGGAAGTCCATCGACCGATGTTTCAATGTTTCATCAGAGTTTGTCTCTCGATGAAAACTTGAAGGTAAAATCACAAGTTGAAATCTCTCCCAGAAAATTTTTAATCAATCCGAAAAATGCTTTTCCCAACGACAGTGCGGATGTAATCATCCTAATTAATTTCCCGAACGCCAATTCTTCATCGGAATTTATAAACCAAGTAAACAATCTTATTCGAACCAAAAACAGACCGTTCTTTATAGCTGTAACGCAATCCACAAGCATTCAAAGACTTAAACAACTTGAGCAGATTCTTCCCTTTTCTATAGGACGAATGTCAAAAGATGTATTAAGTACTCAGCCGGAAATTGATGAATCGAATTTCGGCTTAATTTTTTCAAAGGATGAAACTACCTCGCAGTGGGACAATCTGCCTCCCGTTTTGAAAAACTCTTCTGAATTTATTCCAAAACCGGGAAGTATAGTCTTGGCTAATTCCAAAGTAAATAACGTCTCGTTAAATGAACCAATGATAATTGCCAGGAATATCGGATCGCAAAAGTCAATTGCGGTTCTTGCGGGTGATACCTGGAAATGGAAACTTCAAACTGCAGATAAAGGATTAACTCTTTTCGATAACTTTTTAATTTCGTCTGTGAAGTGGCTCTATAACCAGAATAAACAAAAACAATTTATTGTGCGGACTTCGAAAAAGAATTATTCACTTGGAGAGAACGTAGATTTTACTGCGGAATTGTACAATCAGACTTATGCACCGATAGACAATGCAGAAGTAAAGGTGTCAATCAAAAACGGGAAACAAAATCTCGAAACGATGCTCGATAATTCCGGCAACGGAATTTATACGGGAAGTTTTTCAGCAAACTCGGCTGGAGATTATGAATTCAGCGGAGAAGCCGATTACGACAATGTTAAACTAAAAAGTGACATCGGGAAATTTAACATCGGGGAAGTCGAAATAGAAAAACTAAACACAAGAATGGACGTATACTTTTTACACACTCTTGCGCGCGAGACTTCAGGGAAATATTATAACATTGCCAATTCTTCGAACTTAGCAGACGAACTTTTGAGAATAAATTCAAGCTATTCAAAAGATAAAATATCTGTTGATGAAATAATTTTATGGTCAAATGAATGGACTTTGTTTTTAGTTATTCTTTTATTTGCTGTTGAATGGTTTCTGAGAAAGAAAGCTGGAATGGTTTGACCAGACTAAGTGTGAGTTTAACAAAACAATATACCACTCAAAAAAGTAATTGCTTCTAAACGAAGCTGACTAAATAAATTCTCAGTTCCCGGTTGGTGATTTTTCAATCTGAAAATTACTTTTTACCAAAAGCGATTCAAACATCAAAGAGACTCACAAAATAAAAGGAACGAAATGAATTTCATTGAACTCTCAAAGGATGATCTCGTTAATATTAAATCGATCGACGATCAGCATAAAGAAATTATTGAAATACTAAACAAACTACACGCTTCTTTTATGAAACAAGAAAATGAAGAAATGATCGGCAATCTCAATAAGTTGATCGAAGAAATGGAAGTCCATTTTGAAAATGAAGAATCGCTTATGAAGCAGTACAATTATCCCGGTTATATTTCACACAAGCTGGAACACGACCGCATCTACAACAAAACACTTGTGTCAGCCGATTCTAACAAATCCGGTAAGTCGCAACTATCGATTGAGGATTTGAATTCCCTTAAGAGATGGTTTTTCAACCATCTTGAATTAAACGATAAAAAATGCGGCGAGTTCCTGGTTTCGAAAGGACTTAATTAAACTCCCCTTATGTATAAGGGATGAAATTAGCGGCAGAAATATTTGATTTTTTTCTACCTCGACTTTGCTTCGCCTGCGGAGAAAAACTTTCTATCAATGATAAAATTTTATGCCCCGCTTGTTTTGCTAGCCTTACAAAAGTTCCGCAAGATAGAATGGTCAAAGAGTTCAAAAGAAAATTTGAAAATGATAAAGTAATCTCCGGTTTCGCTTCGCTATTTATGTTTGAATCCGAAGGTGCCCTGCAAAAAGTTATTCATGAATTGAAATACTCAAAGAAGTTTGCACTCGGCAAATATTTGGGAGAACTGATAACCGAAAACCTCAAGTTCCAAATTAATGAGTTCAATCCTAATATTATCTTGCCGGTCCCGATTCACCGTTTAAGAAAAGCTGAAAGAGGATTTAACCAGTCATATTATATTGCAAAAGGGATTGGTAAAAAACTACAAGTGCCGGTAAGACCAAATTTGTTGAAACGGAAAAGGTATACCGAAACTCAGACGGCACTTTCAATGGATGAAAGAAAAATAAACGTTGCCGAAGCTTTCGTCGTGACAAATAAAAAACTCATTGCCGGAAAGAGATTTCTCATGATTGATGATGTTATTACTACCGGTTCAACAATTACTGAATGCGGAAGGAAATTGTTGGAATCAGGTGCAGATAAAATTTTTGCGGTTTCAGTCGGACTTGCTCAATAAACTACATTCTCTCAGGAGTAGAAACACCGAGGATCGATAACCCGTTTCTTAATACAATTCGAGTCGCAACAACTAATGCCAATCTTGCTTCCGCAAGGTTTTTCTCACTTCCGATTATTCTGCATTCCGTGTAAAATTTATGGAACAGCGTAGCAAGTTCTTCCAAATAATTTGCGACTCTGTGAGATTCAAACATTTCGGAACTGTAGAGAATTTCATCCGGGAATTCATATAATTTTTTAAGAAGATTCTGTTCCTCATCTTTAGTCAGTAAATTCAAATTCTCCAATGAAATTTTAAGCAGCTGTTCTTCCGCCATTCGGATAATCGAAGAAATTCTTGCGTGAGCATATTGGAGATAAAAAACGGGATTTTCATCCGACTGTTTTTTTGCAACATCGAGATCAAAATTCAAATGACTCGAAATACTCCTCATGTTGAAAAAGTAACGAACTACATCGCTTCCGACTTCATCTATCAATTCATCAAGGGTAATGTAATTTGCTTTCCGCGTTGACATCTTAACGACTTCACCCTTATCCATTATCGTAACAAATTGATGAATCAGTACTTTTACTTTTTCAGTATCGTAACCGAGCGATTTAAGTCCTGCCAATACATCCGGGTAAGTTGCATTATGATCTGAGCCAAACAAATCAACCATTAAATCGTAGCCCCGCTCAAATTTTGTAATGTGGTAAGCGATGTCCGGTAATCTATAAGTCGGCTCACCTGTTGATTTGACAATTACTTTGTCCTGCTCATTTCCTAGCTCCGTCAATTTTAGCCAGGTAGCTCCTTCCTTTTCATAAGAAAGATTTTTTTCTTTGAACAAATTCAACAAGCGTTCTATCTTTCCGTCTTCGTAAAGGGTATGCTCGTTGTAGAAAATTTTCATATCGATGCCGATCCGCTTCATCGTTTTGATAATGTCGTCAAAAATTTCCTTCTCGGCTCTCTGTTTGAATATTCCTTCGTTGGGCTCATCTTTATATTTGTCACCGCTTTCTTCAAAAATTTTCCGGGCAATTTCTTTTATATATTCGCCTTGATAGTAATCCTCCGGGAACTCAATTTTCTCACCAAAAATCTCTTTGTAACGAAGCCTGACCGAATTCCCAAGTACACGCATCTGTCTGCCGGCATTATTGAAATAGTACTCACGTTCGACTTCATAGCCGATCCACTCAAGCATATTTGCAACAGTATCGCCAACCACAGCATTCCTGCCGTGACCTACAGTCAATGGTCCGGTTGGATTCGCAGAGATAAACTCAACGTTAGCTTTTTTCCCTTTGTGTTTCGCAGATTTCCCAAAATTTCCACCTTCATTCAAGATTTGAGAAATTATTTCGGTTACATGTTGTTTACTGAAATAAAAGTTGATAAATCCCGGTCCGGCAATTTCTATCTTTTCTATTTTTGATTTATCGTATTCAAGATTGGAAATGATTTCGTTTGCAACCTCAATAGGTTTTCTCTTAAGCTGTTTCGCCAGAATCATGGCAATGTTAGTCGAATAATCACCATGTTCTGTTTGATTCGGAACAGTGAAAATTATTGTAACTTCCTTTAGGTAGGTTAACTTAGCTTCAAGGTTTCGAAATATTTGATCCAGGTATTCTTTCAATTATATCTCCGTATTCCGGTTTTTTACAAAATCACTTTTTCGTTTTGGGCAGTGCGTCTTCGTCTTTAACCAAAATTGTAGGTGCATCCCCCCAGAGTTTTTCGAGATTATAATAAAGACGAGACTCGGCTTTGAAAATATGAACAACAACATCGAAGTAATCGAGCAGTATCCAGTTCAACGATTCATAACCTTCCTTGTGATAACATTTTATTCCCTGCTCACTCAATTTTTGATCGACTTCATCCGCAATAGCTTTTACTTGTCTGTCGGAATCAGCCGAACAAATAACGAAGTAGTCTGCAATAGAAGAAAGTTTTTTCAAATTTAATATTTTTATTTCGTAACCCTTCTTTGATTTAATCAAATCGGTAATCATGTAACAAAATTTTAACGGATCCAAATTCACCTCATTTTAGTGGATTTAAATTAAAATAATCTCTGCCGATTACTACGGACACATCCAAAAAATAATCCTTATTCAACTGCTGAATAACGTTTTCGTTTTTAATCCCCAGCGATTTGGCAACTTTATACGCATTCGCCATATTTCCTATTCTATCGATCACCATCGAATTACTTACGTCGAAAGCAACATAATTTCCAACATTAACCACATCAAAATTATTACTTCTTAGGTAATCTGTAAACCGGTCGGCAACGCCGCCTACGCCGCATCCGTTCAGTACTTCAACCTGAATAATATCCGAAGGAACCTGGTCGGTCAAACTATTTGTAAAATTTTTATTGCTGCCGTTTAGTTTGATATAAAGTGAATAAGACATATAGATGATTACGGTAACGAGCAGAAAAATAACAACGTTCAACAATAAATTTATTGTTGAAGTTTTTAGATCAACCTGGTTCCTGGTATTCTTATTTTTTTGAAGGGAGTTGCTCAAGTTTATGTGCCGAATAATAAAAAAATAACCGAGTTGAAACCCGGTTACTTAAATTAAAAAATTTATGTTATTATTTCTCGCCGGGAGATGTATCAAAGAAATTATTATTCCTGAAGAAAGGATCGTACCCAAAACCATATGAGTATGGACTGTAATAACTATTATAATACGGTAAGTGGCTATATTCGACAGAAATTCTCATGTTTTTCGACGGCATGAAGTTCAACTGAGCACGGCTCAAGTAAATCCCGTTTAACTGCTTTGAAAATTGACTCCCGAAGGTGTTATAAGGAGAATTAACCACACTTATATCAGCCTTGATATTAAGCTTGTCGTTAAATTTATAAAACATGCTGTTAGTGTATGTACTTAATGCTAAGCCGGAACTCCCGGAAGCGGAATAAGAAATATCGAACGTATGATGCATTTGGAAATTCTCCGGATTAAAAAATCCAAACAACAGTCCGGATGAACCGCTATGGTTTAAAATGCTGCTTTTTATATCGGGATTATTGTTTGATTCATCTTTGAATTGCGCATAGGACATCGTGAAAGCAACCAGCACTAAGATCATAAATACCTTTTTCATAACAACCTCTTGAACTATATAACCGTTAGACAAACGGTTAAAGCATTAGTTTCAAATCTTTACACATCTATTTTAACAATTATGTCGATACTTAGTCAAGTCAAAATATGAGGATTTTACCCGGCAACTTTAACTATCATTTCAATTTCTACCGGTGAATTCATCGGCAATTCGCTCACTCCTACTGCACTTCTGGCATGCTTTCCATTTTCACCGAAGACGGTTCCTAAAAACTCAGATGCGCCGTTGGCAACTTTCGGTTGACCTGTATAACCGACTGCAGAACTCACAAATACTGTTAGTTTCACAATAGTTTCGATCTTGTCCAGGTTTCCAATAACAGATTTTATTGCTGAAAGACAATTAATAGCACTTTGCTTCGCACATTCACTTGCTTCTTCTTCGGTTACTTCGTACCCCACTTTCCCGGTGTGCAGCAGTTTACCGTTTTTCGTAGGAAGTTGACCTGAAGTGAAAACAAGATTATCTATTTTTTTTGCCGGAATGTACGCTGCTAACGGTTTCGGCGGCTCGGTAATTTGAATGCCGAGTTCTTTTAATTTTTCTTCTACCATTTTAACCCCGCTTAATTTTGGTTTTAAATATATAAAAATATGTTTCATGTTTTATCCTTATCTCACTGCTTAGAATTTGTTTTGTACCGCTTCTCTGTTTAACTTTGCAGCAAAAAAATGAGGAATGCATGACCGGCGAAAAATTCAATGAATTAAACGGAATAATGAAACGATTGAGAAAAGAATGCCCGTGGGATCGTGAACAAACTCACGATTCGATTAAAGGTGCAACGCTCGAGGAAACTTACGAATTACTGGAATCGATAGACTTAAAAGACTTTGAAGAGATGAAAAGTGAACTCGGTGATTTGCTGCTGCACATTCTTTTTCATTCGGTAATGGCGGAAGAACAAAACAAATTCAATATAGATGACGTAATCGATACAATCCGGGAAAAATTAATTCGAAGACACCCGCATGTTTTCGGTGAAGTAAAAGTGAAAGATCAAAACGACGTGGTTAGAAACTGGGAAGAAATTAAAATGAAGGAAGGTCGCAACTCCATTTTACAAGGAGTACCTCGAAACATGCCCGGTTTGGCAAGAGCTTACCGTTTGCAGGAAAAAGCATCCAAAGTTGGATTTGATTGGAACAACAAAAACGACGTTTGGAAAAAGGTAATCGAGGAAATTGAAGAAATGCATAAGATGGAAAAAAGCGGCAACAAAGTTGAACTTGAAAAAGAAATGGGCGATGTGTTCTTCGCTATGACCAATTACGCAAGGTTTATCGGCATTAATTCCGAAAATGCCCTTCGCCTTACAAACGAAAAATTTATCAAGCGGTTTCAATACATCGAAAACAAACTTAAAGAAGCCGGTAAATCAGTCACAGATTCATTATTAGAAGAGATGGATAAGTTTTGGGAGGAAAGCAAAAAATCTTTGGATGCTTGATACCCGGCTTCGCTACGTTTCCGGCTTCACCAAGTTACGCCAGACAGGTCGCCGTGGCAGGCTGGATACTCAATCAAAAGTGCTGCCTTAAGCCTACTATCTTCTATCTCATAAATTCTGCACTCTACATTCTTCATTCGCTTTTACCGTTCCCGTTGAAATGCTTTTCATACGCATCGATAATATCTTTAACCAGCTTATGACGGACAACGTCGGTCTTATCAAAGTAAACAAACGAAACACCATCTACGTTTTTTAATATTTCTCTTACCTGTATAAGCCCGCTTTGAGAAAGCGAGGGCAAGTCTACCTGGGTAATATCACCGGTTATAATCGATTTTGAATTCGGACCGAGACGCGTTAAAAACATTTTCATCTGCATCTGGGTTGCATTCTGAGCTTCATCAAGAATTACATAAGCATTATTGAGTGTGCGACCCCTCATATAAGCAAGAGGAACAATTTCAATCACGCCTTTTTCAATGTACCCTCTTAGCTGTTCGGAAGGAAGCATATCCTGAAGTGCATCAAAAAGCGGTCTCAAATAAGGATCAATTTTCTCTTTAAGATCGCCGGGTAAAAACCCAAGACTTTCTCCTGCTTCAACTGCCGGTCTTGCCAAAACAATTCTCTTCACAATTCCTTTTTTAAGAGCAGCAATCGCAAAAGCCACTGCCAGATAAGTTTTTCCCGTCCCGGCGGGACCGATGGCAAAACAAATATCGTTGTTCTTTACACTCTGCCAATATTTAACCTGGTTTGGAGTTTTAGCTTTTATAACCTCTTTTTTTGAATAGAGAACAATATTGTCATACTCATTATCACTTATTATTTCTTTACCCTGGATCGTTAAATCGATGATTGTGTAAACATCGTTCGGTTGAAGCCTGCCCGAAGTATTTAAAACAAAAATCATCTCTTTAAACACTTTTTCCAAAGCTTCAACTTCTTCCGAAACGCCCTGCAGGAAAACCGAATCACCTCTTACAGTTACATTTGCACTGAATCTCTCTTCAATCGGCTTAAGGTTGGAATCGTTAAATCCCAGGAGTGAAATTAAATCAACGTTCTCAAGTTTAATTGTTTTTTCTATTTGCGTAACAACCTCCGAAAATAAATAAAAAGCCCCTTCCAAAAATATGAAAAGGGCTTTTGTAATAATTCCTTAACTACTCATTAACAATTATTTTCCTGTTTGAGCCGGCGGTGCCGGTTTGTAATTCCTTCTAATTTTATCGTACTGAGCTTTTTCTTCTTCGGTAAGATTAGGAATCTTGAACATTTGTTTTGGGAAAATCAAATCCGGATTTTTAATCTGGTCTCTGTTTGACTTGTAAATTTTCGGCCATGCAAACGGATTATCGTAAATAGTTTTCTTCTTTGCAATGTTCCATAAGCAATCACCCTTAACGACCGTGTAGATGATTTCTTTCGGTGCAACAATCCAAGCATCCAATTTTCTCTGAAGCTGGTTATGTACTACATCATAGAATTCCGGAAGAGCACTTATTTTATTCATCTTCATAGTGTTAAGTTCTGCCTGACGGTCTTCTTTCGGTTCAACCTTGTTGTTAATCTTGTTGCTTAATGCATTAAGCTGATTTCTGAAATTATCAACATCGGCTTTTGTAGCACCAACCAGTGCATAAAGTTCGTCCAAACAATCGTCATACGACTGCAAACCTTGGTCTGTGCTCTTTAAACTGGCAATGTCATTCTTCAACTGATTTAATTCACTAGTCAACGAAGCTTTCTGCTCGGTTAACCTGTTCATTTCACTTTGCCATTCCTCTTTTGTCATTTCTTGATCTTGCGCAAAAGTATTAGCAGAAATAACGAGGAATAAAACGGCAACTAACGATAGATATTTGAACAATTTCATTTATTTCCTCCTTTATAATTTTTTTAAACTTTTAGTTACATCCCCATTGATTCGAGATTTTTCTTTGTTTCATCTTTCTGCTTTGCGCACTGATCAAGTTTTGCATTCTTATTAGCAATTTCTCTTTCGAGAGAAGCTTTTTCACTCTTCAAGGAGTTAACTTCCTTTTCAAGAGATTTAACTTCCGATCTCAGGGCTTCGAGTTCAGCCATTTGCTCTTCGCTGACTCCGCCGCATCCTGTAAAGCTGACCATGCCGGCAACTAAAGCAACCACAATAGCCGAACTAAGAACTTTCTTAAATTTTGTCATGTGATTCCTCCTTTTTTGTTGAATTTGTCGCGGATTATAAACAGTCTAATATAACTATTTTTTTTTCAAAATAATGCAAAAAGAACTTATTTCCCAACATTTTATATTTATTTAATTTTAGATAAGTCTTTTTTCAACGAAACTGACGTATTTGTTCCCTGCAATTACTATATGATCAAAAACGCTTATTTCCAACAGTTTTCCAGCTTCTACCATTTTTTTAGTAAGATTTATATCCTCGCTGCTCGGTTCAACGTTCCCGCTGGGATGGTTATGAAGTAATATAATATTTGCTGAAAGGCTGTCAATCGCAACTTTGAAGACTTCCCTTGGATGCACAACACTCGAATTTAAATTGCCTTCGGAAATCAATTCGTACTTAATAATTTTATTCGCCGAGTTGAGGCAGATCACATAAAACTTTTCTTTCATCTCATCCCGAAGCAGCGGCATAAAAACTTCCGCAACATCTTTAGGAGATGTAACTTCCTTATTCGAATACCACTTTTTTTGCGAATCGATTCTTCTTGTCAATTCAAATACAGCTGCAAGCGCGGCAGCTTTGTCATTTCCAATTCCGGGTATTTTTTTGATTGAATCGAGAGTTTGTGAAAAGAACATATTCAAGTTGCCGAATTGATTGATAATCTCATGTGCCATTGTAACTACCGACTTTCCCTTTTTGCCAGTTCTTAATATTATTGCGATCAGTTCGGCATCTGTTAAACTTTGAGGACCCCTAAGTATTAACTTTTCCCGCGGACGGTCATCTAACGGTAAATCTTTTACTTTCATATACGCTTCACACCAAATGAAGACTCAATTAATATAATAATTTGAGAAGAAAGGAATTTATGTTTTTTATCTATGTTCGATAAAAAGAGTAAGATTCATTCCCATTCTATTGTGGAAGGAGGTTTGGAGGAAATGTCGTAAACTACCCGGTTAACACCTTTAACAGATCTTATTATTTTATTCGAAATATTTTCCAATATGCTGTGATCGAAACGGTACCAATCGGCGGTCATTCCGTCAGTCGAGGTAACAGCTCTCAGCGCAACTACATTTTCGTATGTACGGAAATCCCCCATAACACCGACGCTTTGAACCGGTAGCAGAACAGCAAACGCCTGCCAGATTTCATTGTAAATGCCAGCCGATTTTATCTCATTGATATATATATCATCAGCTTCGCGAAGGATGCTCAATCTTTCTTCTGTTATTTCACCTAAAACTCTAACTGCCAATCCGGGACCGGGGAAAGGATGTCTTCCGATGAAGTCTGAAGGCAATCCAAGTTCTTTGCCGATAGCGCGCACTTCATCTTTGAATAACTCTCTGAACGGTTCTATCAATTTCAGGTTCATCTTTTCAGGTAAACCGCCAACGTTGTGATGTGTTTTAATTGTAGCGGATGCACCTTTTACTGAAACCGATTCTATAACATCCGGGTACAGTGTCCCTTGAATCAAATATTCTACATCGGGATATTTTTTAGCTTCGTTTTCAAAAACTTCAATAAAAGCGTTGCCGATTATTCTCCGCTTCTTTTCCGGGTCGGTAACGCCCTTTAATTTTGATAGAAACAGTTCGGATGCATCGACGTGTGCCAAATTTAGTCGGTAATTCTCTTTGAACATTTTAATGATTTGTGCACTCTCATTTTTTCTCATCAAACCGGAATCGACATGAATGCAGACCAACTTTTCACCGATAGCTTTACTGATTAGAATTGAAGCAACGGAGGAATCGACACCGCCGCTTAAAGCACAGATTGCGGTTTTATTTCCAATCTTGTTCTTAACTTCTTCAACAGTGGAAGTGATGAAATTTTGTGGAGTCCAATCGCCTTTACAGCAGCATATCTTAAAAATAAAGTTTCGGATTATTTTACTTCCTTCTTTTGTATGCGCAACTTCAGGATGAAACTGCAGACCAAATAACTTTTTCGAGGGATTGGAAATGGCACAAACCGGCGAGTTATCCGAACGACCGGTTATAACAAAACCTTCGGGAATTTTCGTTACAAGATCGCCGTGGCTCATCCAAACAACCGACCTATCTTCTACACCTTCAAATAATTCGTTCTTTTCAACTACGCTAAACTCAACTTTGCCGTATTCCCTGTTCTTTGCCGGTTCAACAGAACCGTCAAAACTCTTAGACATTATCTGCAAACCATAACATATTCCGAGGACAGGAATTCCAAGTTCAAACAATTCCGGGTTAACATAGAGTGCGCCATCGTCATAAACGCTAAGAGGACCGCCGGAAAGAATAATTCCCTTCGGCTTTTCAGATTTTATTTCCTCAATTGGATAATTGTGGGCATGGATTTCGGAATAAACTTTGCTTTCACGTATACGGCGGGCAATCAATTGAGTGTATTGAGAGCCAAAATCTAAGATCAATATTTTTTCTTTGTGAAGCATAGACAAAATGATTTTTACGCACCAAAAATAACAAAAATAACAAAAATCCTTTAACCGAAAATTTATTTATCCTCTACGAGGATAATTATTTGCATGTATCATTTTTCTTGTTACAATAATAGAACATCTACGATGTTCTTTAAAAAACATCCAAAATCTAGGAGTGGAACTTTAAAATATCTTTTCAGAAAGAGACCTCGTAGAGGTCAAATTATTGTAATAATGGTTACCACAATAATTTCAGAAATCCTTGTAGAGGATTTATAAAATTATCTCTGACTTTGTCTATTCTATTAAAGAAAGCATTTCTTTAAATGTGGAGGCAAATCACTTAAAATTTATGATTCGACTTATTGATTAGATTCGCATAACGGGATTTAATAAATTACTGGCCGATTTGCACACCGTAAGCTTTGGCATCCAACAGATCATTCAAACTGTTCACATCGCTTATTTCAATTTTGATGATCCATCCTTGTTCGTAAGGATCGCTGTTTACAAACTGCGGTTCATCATTCAATTTCGAATTAACTTCAATAACTTTACCCGAACACGGCGCATACATTTCGCTAACTGTCTTAACCGCTTCAATTGTCCCAAAAGATTCACCTTTAACGAGTTCGGCTAACTCAGGACTAATATCAATATAAACTATATCGCCAAGCTCACCTTGAGCATAATCTGTAATACCAATAGTGCCTATGTTTCCTTCTACTTTAATCCATTCGTGGTCGATAGTATACTTTAAATTTTCCGGGATATTCATAACTACCTCGTTCTATTATTAAAATGTTGATCGATAAAAGAAGTATCGTATATTCCGCTTTTGAAAATTTCGTTATCAAGAACCGTTTGATGAAACGGTATTGTAGTTTTAATGCCTTCGATTGTACATTCTTCAAATGCACGTTTAGCCCTTGCAATTGCGTGGTCTCTATCGGTTCCCCATACAATCAATTTTGCAATTAAAGAATCGTAATTGGGAGGAATGATATAATCATTGTAAACATGAGAGTCTATCCTTACGCCGAATCCTCCCGGGAAATGTAAATACTCAATCCTGCCGGGTGACGGTCTGAAATTATTTTCCGGATCTTCGGCATTTATCCTAAATTCAAATGCATGCCCGACCGGTTCGCCAGGGAGTTCAGCAATTTTTTCTCCAGCTGCAATCAGGATTTGCTGTTTGATTAAATCTAGGTTCTGAACCATCTCAGTTACGGGATGTTCAACTTGAATTCTTGTATTCATTTCCATGAAGTAAAAATTCAAATACTTATCGACGAGAAATTCGACCGTTCCGGCTCCAACGTAATTGACTGCTTTACATCCAAGCATGGCGGCTTCACCCATTTTTGCCCTAATTTCCGGCGTAACTACAGGAGAGGGAGATTCCTCAATTAACTTCTGGTGCCTCCTCTGAATTGTACAATCCCTCTCTCCATAGTGATAAACATTACCGAATTTGTCTCCAAGAACTTGAATTTCAACATGACGCGGATTTTCAATATACTTTTCCAGGTAAAGTTCGGGATTCCCGAATGACGCTTCAGCTTCGGTACTTGCCGTTTGGAAGGCTTTCTGTAATTCTTTTTCCTCCCAAACAATTCTCATTCCTTTTCCACCTCCGCCGGCAGAAGCTTTCAACATAACCGGGTAACCGATTTCAATTGCTGTTTTTTTTGCATCTTCAACATCTGTAACAACACCGTTGCTGCCCGGTACAACCGGGACACCAACTTCTTTCATCGTTTCTTTCGCCAATGCTTTGGCGCCCATTCTTCTTATTGAATCCGTTTCCGGGCCGATGAACGTGAGATTTGAATCTTTACATATCTCGGCAAAATCTGCATTCTCTGCTAAAAATCCGTATCCGGGATGAATTGCATCGGCACCGGTAATAACGGCAGCAGAAATAATGTTGGGAATTTTCAAATAGCTTGAATTACTCGGTGGAGGACCGATACAAACAGCCTCGTCGGCAAAGACAACATGAAGAGAATCTCTATCAACTTCCGAATAAACTGCAACGGTTGGGATACCCATTTCTTTGCAGGTCCGAATAATTCTTAAAGCGATTTCACCGCGGTTGGCAATTAAAATCTTCTTAAACAAAATCTCACCATTAATTTGAAAGCTTATGTCTTCTCAATTAGAAACAAAGGCTGGTTGTATTCAACCGGTGTGGCATTCTCAACCAAAATCTTAACAACCTTTCCGTTCACGTCGCATTCAATTTCATTCATAAGCTTCATAGCTTCCACAATACAAAGTACCGATCCGGCAGAAACTATATCTCCAACTTTTATATAAGGATCGGCGTCCGGTGCCGGAGCTCTGTAAAATGTACCTACAATCGGTGATCTTACTTCATGTAAATTTGCATGAGAAGCTGTTTCATCACTCTTAACAGACTCTTGTTCCGAAACACCGGGAGATTGAGGAGTTAGTGTAACTTTAGGTGAAGTTTGTATTTCGGGAACTGCCTGGTAGGAAATTGGAGCAACTAAATTAGAGTTTTTGGAAATTTTCACTTTGAGATCACCTTCCTGAACCGAGAATTCCGTGATCTCACTTTGTTCGACTATTTTTATTAGCCGCTTAATTAAATTTATATCCATATCTCTCTTAAATTAATTTTTAACCCGTTCAACGTAACCCCCGGTTCTTGTATCGACTTTTAGTACATCTCCTTCATTAACAAACAACGGTACGTTTATCTGTGCACCTGTTTCAAGTTTAGCCGGCTTCATTACATTTGTTGCCGTATCGCCTCTAAACCCAGGTTCGGTTTCCAGAACTTTCAACTGAACAAAAATAGGAATGTCAACTGAGATAATTTGATCGGAATCATCCAGGAGAAGTTCGACTTCCTCACCTTCCTTTAAGTAAATCTGTCCTTCATCAAACTTATCTTCCGATACCGTTATCTGCTCGTAAGTATCGTTATCCATTAAGACCAACCCGGCAGATTCACGATACAAATACTGGTAT
>CAZRIQ010000017.1:0-15656 GCA_964600175.1 uncultured Melioribacter sp.
ATCTTAACGGCTTCATATTTTGGAATACCTGTCAGCACAACTCATACTATTACAGGTGCAATTGCAGGTGTTGGTTCCGTGAAAGGCATGAGTGCTATTCGTTGGGGTGTTGCCCGTAATATCATTTGGGCGTGGGTACTCACAATTCCGCTTTCTGCATTATTTGCAACCGTTGCATATTTGATCTTTAGTTACGTTGCAACTTTCTTTTAATCATTTCCTGTAAGTCGAGATTTATCTTGACAACAGCTGTACTGATCTGTCAAGAAGAATGTGAAGTTGTTGGCGACATAAATGCCACCCTACAGGTTCATTTGAGAAGAATCATCTTTTTTGTAATTGAAAATTTCCCGGCAGTCAAACGATAAAAATAAACCCCGCTCGCCAACCTGTTCCCGTTAAATTTAACTTCATAATTTCCCGGTTGTTTTTCATCGTTAAGTAGTGTTGTAACTTCGCGTCCAAGAACAGTATATACTTTTAATTCTACATGTATTGACCCACCCCTCACCCCTCCAAGGAGGGGACTATATTCAGTGGGAATAGAAAATTTTATTGTTGTTTTTGGGTTGAATGGATTCGGATAGTTCTGGTATAACTCAAATGTTTGAGGAATTGGATTTCCTTTTTCCACTACGGTTGGGCTGCCGAATTTATTTTGGATGAGATTCCACAGTTCCGGTCTGCTACCGTCAAAGCCCAACGCCCAAATGCCGACGCCGCCAAGACTATCTTTAATTGCCAAATCATATTTTAATCTGATACTTGCCGAATCGTCGTACCAGATTTGGTGCCATGTCGTATCATTTTCTTGCCATCTAAGCCAAGGAGTCTGAGATAAACTATCCCATACCATTTCAACATTTGTTTGAATACTGTCGATATCTTCGTAGAAAAAACGATCAACCCGACTTGTAGAATCGTAGAGTAGTACGTCGGTATAAGGAAACCTAGTCCTTGTGATCCAATGATTTCCGTAGTAGGGAATACCGAGAATAATTTTACCGGGATTTGGTTGAACAACGCATGCGTAGTCCTGCAAAAGACTTCTAGTTAAATTATGAGGTGTTCCGGTTAAAGGTGAACTCGGTCCGGTAGTATCACCCCAGTTGCCGTAGTATTCGTAGCCCATCATAAATAGATAATCACATCTGTTTGCAAGACCGAGAAAATCCCAGCTGCCCCAATCGACTGCCGGCGAATCAAATGAAATTTCTTTTTCAACGGAAATCGATTTTATCGAATCACTCAAACTTTTCATAAAATTGTTGAGTTTCGAACCTCTATCGAGAGTATCGAGGTTTTCGAAGTCGATGTTCACACCATCCAGCGAATCCCGGATTATAACGGCTTTTATATTTTTTATGATTTGGTTGGAAGAAGAAGTATCCGAGAGAATTTTTTTGATACTCATTTTGTCGAAGTTGGTAACACACATTATTAACTTAACGCTGCTTGAACGCGCGTTGAATATTACATCTTCCCATGGCCATGAATACGGTGTCGTTAAATTGCCGAGACTATCGGCTTCCCAAGAGAAAATAGAAATGTGGGTGAGCAAATTGTATCTAATGTTTTTATACGAACCGTCAAGGTATCTCCAATAAGGCAGAAAACCGAAGACTGTTTTGTTCAACTCTGTTTGTTTATTCGTTTGAGCCGCTTTGAAAAATGGAATCGGTTTTTCAATCCTTTTCCCGGCATACAACTTTTTGTAGTATTCCGATTGAATCTGGTGGGCACTTTTTTCTTTTTGTGCATTTATTATTGTGCTTGTAATAATTAATAGTGCCGCACAAATTCCAAATATGTATCTATGCTTTGATCTAATCATATATTGGTTAATTTTTTCCACCCACGAAGTGGTGCATTTGCAGAAGTGGTCAATTCTGATGAGTAATTGAAAATAGAAGGAGTTCCGCCAGTATGCCAGAAAAGAACATTTTTGTTAGCCGGAATTTCTTTTTTGCGAATCATATCGATAAGTCCGCCCATTGTTCTTCCGGTATAAACAGGATCGAGAATTATTCCTTCGTTTGCTGCGGTTAATTTAATTGCTTCAATTTCAAGATCGCCGACAACACCGTATCCGCTTCCTTCGTATTCGTGTTTGATAATTACTTCGGATAAGTCGAATTTGTGATCAAGACCAAGAAGATCAGCGGTTTCGTTTGCGATATTCTTAATGTGTATTTCGAGCGGTTCATCTCCGGTTTCGCCTTTGTCGATTCCGATTCCTACAATTTCGGATTGAAAGTTAAATGCAATTTTGCCGACAAGCAGTCCCGCGTGTGTTCCTCCCGAACTTGATGAAAAGACGATATAATCGATTTTCTCATTTAGCTGTGAAAGCTGAAGTTTTAACTCACGGACAGCATATGCAAAAGCAGAAGCTCCAATTGCATTTGAACCGCCGTAAGGAATTACGTAAGGCTTATTTCCTTGTGAAGAAAGTTTTTCGACAATTTCCGGAATCTTTTCTCCCTTACGGAATTCTCCCGTCCAATGAATGACTGCGCCGAATAAACTGTCTAACAAAAAATTTCCTTGAAATAATTTCGGTTCGCTTCCTCCCAAAACAAGATGACATTTCAGCCCGGCAGCAGCAGCTGCGGCAGAAGTTTGTCTGCAGTGATTCGATTGTTCGGCACCGCCGGTAATAATAGTATCGTAATTTTTGGCAATCGCATCGGCAATAAGGTATTCTAATTTTCTTGTTTTGTTTCCGCCAAAGGCTAATCCCGTTTGGTCGTCACGTTTCATAAAGATGCGCGGTCCGTTTAAATGCTTGCTCAACTTTTTCAATTCAACAAGTGGTGTAGGGAAAAACCCCAAATTCGTTTTCGGTAACTCTTTAATTTTCATTCTCTGTCCGAATTACTCATTAAAAATATCTATAAGCGTTAAAAAACATTTTATAAAGAATCACATTTTTAACTCTGTTAAGTTATCATTCGAAGAAATACCTGACACCGATTGCAAGATCGAGATTTAGTGTTGTTGCCGGAATTAAAGTAAAGACAGGTGCAATTTCAAAAAATATGTCAACCGGAACTACGTCATTAAGCCATGCAATTCCAATCACACCCCGTGCACCAAGACTATTGTCAGCGTGGTGTGCAACGCGAAGTCTTCCTCCGAAACCGAAATAAGCCGTAAACTGGGGAGCGGAAGGCAGTATATCAAATGTGTGATATAAGTAATCTGCATGAAGCGAAAAAGAAGAATGTTTCCCGACGAAAGAGTAAGCCAAACCTAGGTCTAAAGCGTTGTCTTCACTTACCCAGTATTTTGCACTTATGCCGGTAGGCTCGCCAACCATAACGCCTAATCCGAATCCCTTATTCTGACCGTTGGTTTTTGTTTGAATAAGAATAAAAAAGAGGGTTGTTAACATTAAGAGTTTTTTGATCATAGCGGACTCAATATTTGAAAAATTCGGTTCCAATAAACAAAAATTATCGTAAATATTAAAGTTTGTAAAAGATCAATACTGTCGCAGCGCTTAAGTGAAAAAAATCAATAATAATCGTTAAATTGCGTCGCAGGCTTTAGACCATATTACCGGGAGATAAATGACGGAAAATAAAGAAGTTATTTCCTCGCTTGTTGAATCATACTCATCGGGGTTTGATTACAACGAACAAACTACTGCAATAATACTTGCCGCCGGACACGGTAAAAGAATAAAATCCCACACGTCAAAAATGCTTCATAAAATTTGGGAGAAAACTACCGTTGAACGTGTTCATGCGGCTTGCATAAATGGTCTGCCGGATTCGAATATTATTGTTGTTGTGGGAATTAAAGCCGAAAACGTAATAAGAACTTTGGGAAAGAAAGATTCCACTTCGTTTGTTTACCAGGAAAATCAACTCGGTACCGGGCACGCAGTTCAAACCGCTCTTGATTTGATCGATACTAAAAAATATAACGGGACAATCTTTGTTCTTCCAGGCGATATGGGTTTAATAGAAGGTTCTACTATAAATTCTCTGAAAGATGATTTTAAAAAGTCAAAAACCGACATGATGGTTTTAACCGGCTTATACGATGGAAACATTGATGAAAACTATTACGGCAGAATAGTTAGAGCAAAAGGAAAGAACAACGGGGATGTCATTGAAATTATCGAGTATAAAGACGTAAAGAATATGGATGAAAAGAAACCATATAAAGCGGTGTTCAAAAATAAAAAATATACATATACTAAAAACGAGCTTATGGAAATTAGAGAATATAATTCGGGTGTTTTTGCATTCGACTTCAAAAAATTAACTAAGCTCGTATACGGCATCAAAAACAAAAACGTGCAAAAGGAAATTTATCTTACCGATTTAATTTCCATGTTCAACAAGAAAGGGTATTCTGTCAAAGCTGTTCCGGCGGAGAACCAAAATGAAATAATGGGTTTTAACAATAAATCGGTGTTAAAAGAAATGAATGCAGTTGCCAGAAAGAAAGCTTATGACAGGTTGAAAGATCTGATTGAGATTGACGATCCGGATAATTTTTTTATTGATGATGAAGTAATTGATCAGATCGAAAAAATGGATTCAAACGGAACGCCGCTTGATATTAGAATTGGGCGCGGAGCGTATATAGGTAAAGGTGCAAAGTTGAATTACAACCTTACAGTGTCTAAGAATGTTTATGTCAACGGTAATATTTCTTTCGGGAAGAATGTTGTGCTTCATGATAATGTTCAATTGACTTGTTTCTACGGACAGAGAGTTGAAATCGGGAATGATGTAGAGATATTTGCGAATGACATTATAAAAGGAAATGTGAAAATAGGGGACAAGACAAAGATTGAATCAGGTGTTAGAATTACCGGCAGTGATGAATGTCCGAGTGTTATTGGGAAAAATGTAACGATTAAGGGACTGACGTATATTTTCGGTTCGGAAATAGATGATAATTTTTTTATTGAGCACTGTGTTTTAATCAATAAAGAACTTCACAAACCGGAGGAACCGAAAGGAGAGATGCACAGAGTTAAATATTATTTGCCGGAACCGGAAGGTCTTGAAGCAATACATGACAAAAAGAAAGCAACTTAAACCGCAGCTTAAGTTGCTCTATAAAAATTTTACAACCGATCAATGATTACTTTTTATCTGCCGAAAGGCTATTAACGTATTTAGTCAAAGCTGCTTTTTTATGGGAAGCGTTATTCTTGTGAATTCTTCCCTTTGATGCTGTTTTATCAAGTGTTGAAACTGCTTCTTTCAAAGCCTTTTCAGCTTGTTCTTTATCTTTTGTGGAATAAACTTTCTTAACGAGAGTCTTTACTCTGGAGACTGCTGTCTTGTTTCTTTCTTCTCTTCGTTCGCTTGCCCTTGCTCTTTTTAAGGCAGATTTGTGTTGCGCCATTTTTAATCCGTTTTGTTTAATTGAGGTCGTAAATATAGTGCTATGGTGAGTATTAATCAAACTTGCCGGCATTCTTTGATATGTGAACCGCAAGCTGTTTTTGGTATAATATCAATTTGTCCGAATTTCAACACTTGTAGGAAGTAACTTTAATATCATCTGTTTTGTTTTTATTTTAACCGTCCGGATTATCGGAAAGGATTAGAATTTGAACGATTTATTGAAAGTGAATGAAATATTCTTCTCGATCCAGGGTGAAAGCTCAAACTCCGGGCTGCCTTGTGTTTTCATTAGACTGACTTATTGCAATTTGAGATGTACTTATTGCGATACTGAATATGCGTTTTATGAAGGAACAGATATGTCCGTAGATTCTATCATAGATCAAGTTAGAAAATATAATTGCAGACTGGTGGAAGTTACAGGAGGAGAGCCGCTCGTTCAGGAAAATTCTCTCAAACTGATGAAGAAATTGTGCGACGATGGTTTTGAAGTAATGCTGGAAACGGGAGGGAGTCTGCCGGTAAAAGACATCGATAAAAGAGTAAAAATCATTATGGATTTGAAGACGCTTTCCAGTAAGATGATGAAAAAGAATTTGTATGAGAACATTAATTGCCTGAAACCAAGCGACGAAGTGAAATTTGTGATTGGCAGCAGAGAGGATTATGAATGGTCGAAAGAGCAGGTAAGAGAGTTTCAACTTGATAAAAAATTTACAGTTTTGTTTTCCGTAGTCTTTGGAGAACTTGAACCGCTTACGCTTGTAACCTGGATTTTGGAGGACAAGTTAAATGTAAGATATCAATTGCAATTGCATAAATATATTTGGGATCCGCTAACAAAGGGTGTTTAATGAAGATAGCTAAAGAATTCAGATGGGAAATGGGGCACAGGCTTCCGTATCATTCGGGAAAATGTAAAAACCTTCATGGTCATTCATATAAAATGCTGCTTGAGTTAAACGGAGGTGTTGATGAAAACGGAATGGTGATGGATTATTTCGACATCAAATCTTTGATAGGACCGATCGTAGATGAACTTGACCATTCATTCATAGTTTATGATCAAGACCAAGAGTTGATTGACATGCTGAAAAAGTTAAGCTCAAGGTTTGTGGTTGTTGGTTACCATACTACAGCGGAAAATATCTGCAAATATTTTTTAGAGAAGATTAGTAACTGCGGCTTGCCGGAGAATATAGATTCGATCAAAGTTAGGATATACGAAACAGAAAATTCCTACGCGGAAGAATCCTGCAGCTTCAAGAGGTAATAAAAGTTATTTTTCCTTTGTGGCACTCTGTGCCTTCTTCGTGTTCTCTGTGTAATGTTTTAAAAGATTAATTACACGAAGAACCACAGAGAAGACACTGAGAACCACAGAGAATTTTTTTTGTATTAAGAGTTGGAGTTAGTCTCTAATCTTTTTTATTTCTTCCAATATTTGTGGCAAAATTTCACCGGACTTTCCGAATAACGAATAGTCAGCATAACGAGAAAACTCGGTGCTTTCGATATTTACTTCAACGATGTAAGAACCGCCTTGTTTGGCTGCCATAGGAATATATACTGCAGGATAAACAACAGCAGATGTTCCTACAACAAAACAAATGTCTGAAAACTGTGCTGCTTGCTCACCGCCGTTGTAATCATCTTGAGGAAGCATCTCACCGAACCAAACCACATCCGGTCGTATCAAACCTCCGCATTTTTCACACTTCGGTACACCTTTAGAAGTATCAATATCGGGCGAGTTAAACGGCGTACCGCAATCAACGCAATAGTTCCTTTCTATATTTCCGTGGAGTTCGTAGATTTTTTTGCTGCCAGCTCTTCTGTGGAGATTATCTATATTTTGAGTAACAACAGTTACGTCGTCAAAATAGTTTTGAAATTCCGCTATGGCGAGATGCCCCGGATTCGGCGTAGTTTCGTGAATTATTTGTCTTCTGTGCTGATACCATTCCCAAACCAAATCCGGGTTGCGTAAAAAAGCGTCGAAGTTTGCAAGCTCTTCCGGTTTAAGTTTATTCCAGATTCCGTCTTTACCGCGAAAAGTTGAAATTCCGCTCTCAGCCGAAATACCTGCTCCGGTAAAAAATACAATTCGTTTTGAGTTAACCAGTTTGTCAATGAAATCTTTTCTCAACTCCGTCACTGCTTACGATTCATCCTTCCATTCTTCTAATAATTTCTTTGCCTCTTCCAATCTTTTCGGATCTTCCTGATGCCTAATAGTCGTTTTCAAAGCTTTGTTCAGCATCTCTTTTGCTTCTTTATATTCATCTTCTCTACCCAATGATATTGCATAATCAACATAGAACATTATGTAGTTGGGGTAAAGATCAATAGCTTTTTTATATTCTTTCAGTGCGACTTCATTATCAGCCCAGCCTAAGCCAATTATAGCTCTTGCCGGTTTCCACTTTTCGCTGGCTTTTGCATGTGCTCTTGCCAAAACATAATGAGCAATTGCTTGAACGAAATTTCCTCCGTTACCTAGCTGAATTGCCTTTTGGCAGTCGTCTCTCACGGAGTTTACAACACCGGCTACTGAAAAGACTCCTTTAAATAACGCAATTCTTCCGTTGGCAATTGCGCGGCGCAAATAGCTGTTGGATGAATCAGGACCTAGTTTAACAGCTTGTTCGGCGTAGTTTAAAGCTATCTGGTATTTTGCGAGCTGCGCATCTTCCTGTTCGCTTGTACTATTCGGCATTTTCTCAGCTATATCGACGTACGTTTTACTTAATCGCCAGATAACTTCCCAGTTGTTTGGAGAAAGTTTATCGGCTTTCAGGAATGCTTCAAGTGCTTTTTCGTTTTCAAATTTTTCCGCATAATTATCGCCTTGTGTTATGAGTTCGTCAAGGGTTTGCGCATTCGCGACGAAACTGAAAGTGAAGAATAAGATGGCTGCAGTTAAAAACATGATCGGCTTGGTTCTCATGTTGAATCCCTTATTTAGTTGTCGAATAGATCTTTATTTGGTTTGTCTGATTGCTCATTGTCTCCTGGGATATAAAGTGATGTTTCGGCAAGAGGCAAAAATCTTGTCCACCTTGCACCTCTATTTTTCTCTGCCAGGATCGCATTCTTGTAAGCGTTAGTTTTTGCGCTTAGTTCATCGGCTTGATAAAGTGCAATAGCTTCAAGAGTTTTTGGTTCAACCGGCGAAGCGAACTCTAACTTTCCCTGGTGGCTCAAGATCAAATGCAGAAGTTGGTTTTTCAACTCAGCAGGAAAATCTTTTATTTTGTCGATCACTTTTTCGGCCTCGATTGCTGCTATTACAATATGTCCGAGAAGTTTTCCCTGGTCGGTATAATCAAAATTTGTTTCGAAAGAAAGTTCTTTTGTTTTGCCGAAGTCATGAAGCAATGCGCCGCTAATGAGTAAATCGCGGTTAAGTTCTTTATGGAACGAACACATCAAGTTGCATATTTTAATTATTTCAAGTGTGTGTTCAAGAAGACCGTGAATGTAGGCATGATGCCATCCCTTGCCGGCTGGCGCCCTTATGAATTTCTCAAGATCGTCTCCGGTAAAAATTAACTTTAAGAGTTTTTTAAGAAACGGATTATCGACCGAATCAATTGTTTCGTTGAATTCTTTAAGCATTTCGTCCAAGTCTCTCGCAGACTTAGCAAGAAAGTCTTCCGGGAAAACCTTATCGTTTTCGTTTGCCGTTCGTATCTTATCAATTTTTATTTGAGGTGAGCCGTTAAATTCTTCCATTGCCCCGGCAACTCTAACGATTGATCCTGGCGTAATTTTGGAAAAGACATCTTCGGCATTATCCCAAACTTTTGCAGGTATGGAAGCTGTTTTGTCACGTAGTTCAATGTTAAGATAGGCTTTGCCGGTTTTAGTAGTTTTTAACTCGAGCTTATCGGCAACTAAGAAGTGGAGAATCTCTTCACCGGTATTCGTTTCTATAAGAGCTTTTTGATCCAGCATAAAATTTGTCAACGATTGTCTTTTACATGAATTTAATTTAAAGAATATGGTTGTTAAAATCAGCTTTCAACAAATTTTACTATGCTTTCTGCCGGGAGTTTAACCAAAACCGAACGGTTTAACATTTCAACAGAAACGGCGAGTATTCGTTCATCATTGGAATTGTATTTTACAATTCCAACCACATCCATGAAAGGACCAGCTACAACTTTTATTTTCTCTCCCACTTCGACTTTGTTAGTAATAAAAACGTCCGGCGTAGATGAAAGCATTCTTTTAATATTCTCTATCTGCCAGACGGGGATTATTGCGGGCTTACCGTTAAAAAAAATTGTCTTTATAACTGTAGGCTGTTCAACAGAAATGATTCTTTCCTTTTCATTTGCGAAGATAAAAATATAACCTTTAAATATCGGTTCGGTTACTTTCTTTTTTCTATCACTCCATTGTTTAAGTTTTGTAACGGTAGGCAAGTAGTGTTCTATGCTAAGTTCTTCCAGCTGAAGGGCGGCTTTGAATTCATGTCTGGGTTTTGTGTATAATGCAAACCATTGTTTGTTGTCATTTTCGGAAAACATTCTTTACCCCGCAATATCTTTGCTTTAGCTCTGCTCAAAAAAGGCAGTCCCTAATTGCTTCAATTAGTTGTTCCTGGTCGACCGGTTTTTTAAGAAGTTTTTCCACGCCGAGTTTTTCATATCGCCGTAGCATTTCATCATCGAACTCGTTGGCAAAAACAATGACCGGAGTGGTATAACTTGATTCTTTGCTCTGTAGTGCTTCGACCAGTTGATTCCCGTTCATCAAAGGCATTTCGTGATTTGTGATGACAATGGTCGGGATTAATTTTTTGAAAATGCTTATGGCTTCGTAACCGTTCTTGGCGATTTGAACTTCAAAGTTCTTAAACGTGCCTTCAATAACTTTTTTGTAGAACGAAATCGCCTGTTTATCATTTTCTACTATGAGAATTGTGTTTTTGGCTTCAGGTATTGTAAAGTGAAATTCGCTTCCCTCATCCGGCTGTGAATAGAACCAAACATCGCCCCCGTGTTTATCGATTATTTCTCTTACCAAGGTTAAACCCAGACCGCTTCCTTTTTCTCCGTCGGTTCCAACAAGAATAAATTTCTGGTCAATTCTGAACAACTTTCCGTGATGCTCTTCCGCAATGCCGACACCTTCGTCTTTAACGACTATTTCAATCAGTCCTTCTTTGAATCGCTGCGAGTAAATGTTTATCTGTTTCCCATTCGGAGTGAACCTAATAGCGTTGCTTACAAGGTTCATCATCGCCTGGTTAAAAAGTCTTTCGTCTGCACTTATGTTGAGGTCGTGCGGGATGTCCAATTTCACATCAATGTTTTTTCTAACTGCATCACCTGTTAACGGTGTGACGGCATTTGAAACTGCTACTTTTACATTTAACCTTGTCGGTTCTACTTTTACCCTGCCGGTTTGAAGACGAGACCAATCCAAAAGACAATTGACAAGTTGAAGCTGACTTTTGGATGCGTCGTAAATGTATCTTATGTATTCCTCTTTTTCCTGGTCGGAAAGATCTTTTTCGTTCATTAAAATTTCCGAGAAGCCGAGCAATGTTGTAAACGGGGAACGCAGATCATGTGAAACGATTGATACGAATTGATCCTTGGAAGCATTGAGTTCTTTTAATTTCTCATAATTTTTTATTAATTCATCGTCGGCACCTATTACCGATGTGATATCGAAATAAAAACTTTTCTGTTCTATTATGTGGCCGATTCCGTCTCTTACAACGCTTGTTATTTCTTTGAGCCATATAATCTTGCCGTCTTTGCCGTTAATCCTGTAGGCAAATTCGTTCGAGGTTTTGAAATTGTCGGATTGAAATTCCATCGAATTCTGTTTGACTTTTCTCTTGTCATCCGGGTAAACAATCGAATGCAGTCTATCCGGAAGTTTTAGAATTTCTTCTGCGGAATAACCCGTACAGTTTATTATTGAATCTGAATAAAAGGCATCTTTCCCGTTTTGAATGAAATAGAAAACGTGGGTGAATCCCCTCGTGAGATCGTTTAGGTGCTCTATATCTACTTTTAGAAGAGTCATGCCCTCTATCTTTTGTAGGTGTATGCAATATAATAAAATACTTTGTCTACTTCATAAAAAGGAAGCGTAAGAATAGGAATGCAGGCTTGAACATTCTTTCAAAATTTAATCAAAGCAATTTTTATTTAAGAGTCGTTCTTTGAGGGAAATTTTCTCAGCAGGGTATGGAGTAATTATCCCGGTCATTTCCCAAATTATTAATCTTCAGCTGCAATTAATTTTCACTCTCTTTGGGCGACTTGGTTGGAATTTCCAACTCATCCATTTTCCGGTAAAGGGAAGAGAGACCGATATCGAGCGCCTTTGCGGCTTCCTCTTTGTTATAATCGAATTTCTTTATAGTCTTAAAAATATGTTCACGTTCGAAATTTCGAATCGCTTCTTTCAGAGAGTCAGGATAACCCTGGTAAACCGAATTTCCTTTGATATTGTCTGACAAATTTTCGGTTGTTATGAAGTCGGTACTGCAAAAAATAATTGCTCTCTCAATAACATTCTCCAATTCGCGTACGCCGCCCTTCCAGTCATAACCGATTAATATTTTCATTGTTTCGTTATCGACCCCGAGGATTTTCTTGCCCATCTCGTTGCAGTATTTTTCTATGAAGTAATTGACAAGCAGCGGAATATCTTCTTTCCTCTCGTTCAAGGTTGGAAGTTTAATTTCAACGACATTCAACCGGTAAAACAAGTCTTCCCTGAATTCATTGTTTTTTACTTTTTCGTAGAGATCTTGATTCGTTGCTGCAATTATTCTTACATCTGTAGAAACGTGCTTAGTTGATCCGACAGGGATAAATTCTTTGTCCTCGAGTGCCCTTAAAAGTTTTACCTGCAAGTTTAACGGCAGATCACCGATCTCATCCAGAAATAAAGTTCCGCCGTCGGCATGTTTGAACAAACCTTCTTTGTCCTCGGTCGCCCCGGTGAAAGCTCCCTTTTTGTGTCCGAACAATTCACTCTCAATTAAGTTTTCTGAAATTGCACCGCAATTAATAGGAAGAAAAATATTGTCTTTCCTTTTACTGTTGTAATGAACGGCTTTGGCAACCAATTCCTTACCCGTACCGCTTTTACCGTATATCAAAACGTTACTGTTTGTTGGTGCTACTTGGGAAATGAGATTGAAGATTTTTTTCATCGGTTCACTTTTACCGATAAGATTAGTAAATCCGGCTTCGGATGAAACTCTTTGACGCAGCGCTTTGTTTTCCTGCGCGAGTTTTTTGTATTCAACAAGGCGTTTGAGCCGGATGATCAAGTCGTCGAATTCAATCGGTTTAATCAAATAATCGTATGCGCCTTTTCTTAACGAATCGATTGCTGTATTAACCGAAGCGTATGCCGTCATTACAATGAAAAAAATGTCGGGATGCGTTTTAGAAACCTCATCCAAAAGTTCTATGCCGTCTATCTTCGGCATCTTTATATCTGTAATTACAATCTCGATTTCGTTGTTGTTGATTTTATCTAAAGCTTCTTCACCGTCGGCAGCCGTTTCGGTAGTGAATCCTTCTTCCTCTAGAACCATTTTCAAAGAATCGCGGATAGCTTTTTCATCGTCTGCAATTAATATTTTTGAAGACATTATTACTCCTTTTGTTTTCGCTTTTATACCGTCGGTAAGATAACGGTAAATGTACTTCCTTTGTTTACTTTACTTTTTACTTTTATTTCGCCGTTAAATTTTTTAACGATTCCGTAGCTGACCGATAAACCAAGTCCGGTTCCTTTGCCTGTTTCTTTTGTGGTGAAGAACGGGTCAAATATTTTTTCAATTAGATTATAGTTCATACCGCAGCCGTTATCCGATATCTCAATGTATACAAATTTTTCCCGGTAGTACGATTTAACGAAAATATTTCCTGTTCCTTCTATCGCATCCAGGGCATTCAAAAGAATGTTTACAAAAACCTGGAGCAATTCGTCGGACGCAGCTTTTACTTTCGGCAGTTCGTTTGATAAATCACTTTCAAACTTAACTTTCTTCACGCGTTTGTCGTACTTCACAATTCCGAGCGCAGTCTTTATCACTTCGGTTATGTTGTGAATTTCAACTTCATAACTTGGCGGTCTTGAAAAGTCAACGAGTTCGCGTACAATCTTGGAAATCCTGTCAATGTTTTCCTTGATGTTTGCCAGTTGTTCGTTCATAAATTCTTCTTTACTTCTTCGCTGGAGAATTTGAACAAGAGAAGAAATTGAAGCCAGCGGATTTCCAATTTCGTGTGCAACGCCTGCTGCCAATTGTCCGACTACTGCAAGCTTTTCGGATTGATCAACCTGTGCCTGCAATTTTCTAAATTCCGTAAAGTCTTTAATGATAACGTTTCTTCCTATATACTCACCATCTCTGCTTGGCAGCCTTGTAACATTAAGTTTAACATTGATTATATCGCCCTTCTTGGATTTCCGCTCCGTCTCCAAAATTTTAATTTCGCCGTTTTTATTAACTTCATTCTGGATTAACTTCAACTCCGTGGCGTACTTTTCGCCTTCCGGCATAAGAAGCGAAGAGGGCTTACCGAGGACTTCCGCTTCTGTATAACCGAAAATTTTTTCTGCTCCCTTATTCCATGCAATGAATTTTTCGTCCCTGTCTATCACCATAATGGCAGAATCGGAAAGGTAAAGTATATCTTTTAGGTATTCCTCGTTTGCATCAAGTTTAGCTGCAAGCCTATCACGGTCGGTTGCAAGTTCGTGCATCTCAGCATCTTGATGCAGCATTCCGTAGCGCGCATAGATTTGTTCGAATAAATTATCTATGTAACCGGTTACTATTGCCGGATCGAATTTTTCCGAATGTTCGTTTTCTATGAACGGCGCAAAAGAGTATTTGCCGTTGCTGAATAGTTGACTTATCTCTAACAGATTTAATTTTGCTTTGGAAAAAAGTCTGTAGGTTTCGATGAGATATTGATCGGCAACTGTATATTCGGCTTTATCTATTACTTCCATGAAAATATTGAGACTGCTTTCCACAAAGGTTCTGATTTGAGATTTAGTCAATTTTTCCTTCAGTTGACCGGTAATCTTCGCAATCCAATTTTCGGATATCGAATCGAAATATTTTGTGAAAAAATCTAATAGTAATTTCTTCATTACCCGGTTACACTAAGTTTATTTGTAGTTTTTCAATAGTTAGAGACTAAAAATAAACAAAGCTCTTTTTATTTGAAAGAAATTGAGATAGTGTAGAAAAATCACGTTAAATTATAGGCAAGGAACATAGAAATAAAGGTCTATGTATAAACTTCTACTTTGAATCAAAAACTTAAACATAAATAAGAGGGGTTATGAAAAAGATAACGATTTCCATTCTTGCGTTAATTTTATTTGCGATGCCGGGCTTTGCATCCCAGCAAATTGAAATTAAACCCACTCTAAAAAGTGCGAAAGTGTTTGTAAATGGAGCGCAGTTGAATTATTCATCATACTTAAAACTGCAGAAGGGAATTACGGAAATTGTTTTAACCAATCTTTCCGAAAGTATTGACAGAAACAGTATTAATGTTTCCGGCAGGGGTGATGCAATTATTTTATCCGTAGTTCAAAGGTTCGATTACCTGGAACCGCCCCAGAAAGATCCTATGGTAAAAACGCTTGAAGATTCTCTCGAGCTTTTAAACAATTTTGTAAGTATGAAAAATATCGACCAGGAAGTATTGGGAAATGAACAGGATCTTATCCTGGCAAACAAACAATTAGGCGGAAGGGAAGGAAAAGTTTCTGTTGCCGAGCTTCAAAAAATGGCTGAGTTTTACAGGAAACGATTGGGCGAAATCAAAGATCAAATGTTTAAGATTGACATCGAGGTTAAGAAACTTCAAAAAGCAATTGACAAAATTAACAAACAACTGTCCGATTTAAATAGTAAAAACAACCAGCGCACGAATCAAATTGTTGTTACGGTTTCATCGAAAGAACAGACAAATTTTGGATTGGAGTTGTCATACGTAATTTCGAGTGCGGGATGGACGCCTTATTATGATGTGAGAGTTCCAGATATTAAATCGAAGGCAAATCTAAGTTACAAAGCAAATGTTTGGCAGAAAAGCGGTTAAAAAAGCAGTAAAACTTCTAAATGGATCGGATGTTCTGGTTGGTTGTGTGATTGGTTTTCCGGCAGGAAACTCAACTATTGGCGTTAAAGTATATGAAACCGAAGCTGCCTGCCGTGACGGGGCAGTTGAAATCGACATGGTTATTAATATTGGTAAGGCC
>CAZRIQ010000018.1:0-9661 GCA_964600175.1 uncultured Melioribacter sp.
CGATGAACCGAAAGATGTTCTTAGGATATTGTTTATCCTTTTGATTTTTATTGGTGTCATAGGATTGCACTTAACAACAAAAATTCATTCATAGTATTATGAAAAAATTATCGCACGACGAAATTTCAAAAAACAGAAGTACTCTTGAGACAATTCATAAAGTCGAAAAACTCCCGGTTTACGTTGTTTTAAACAGTATACGCAGCGCTTATAATGTCGGTTCAATTTTCAGAACTTCCGACGGTGCAATGATTGAGAAATTGTTTCTCTGCGGTTACACTCCGCATCCCCCAAAAAAGGAAGTTCTTAAAACTGCACTTGGCTCCCATGAAAGTGTTGCATGGGAATACGTCAAAGATCCGAAAAGCGTAATTTTATCTCTAAAAGAAAAGGGAATTAAAATTTGCGCCCTTGAATTGACAGACAAAAGTTTTGCTCACTATAAATTAACAAAACAGGAATTCCCCCTTTGCCTAATTGTCGGGAATGAAATTACTGGCGTTTCTCAAGAACTTATTGATTTATGCGACTTCTCAATTGAAATTCCACAATACGGAATTAAACAGTCTTTGAATGTTGCCGTAGCATATGGAATTGCCGTTTTCGATCTAAGAAGAATTTTTGATAACTGAATTTTACCCCGACGCCGTAAAATACTCGGCGCCATTATCGGTAACATGAATCAACAAAAGATTTGCCCTTACAAGATTAATCAGTGTACGCGACGCTCTTCTCTGCGAGATGTTTGCCGTTTCACTTAAATCTTTCACCGTTATCGTTTCATTTTTATCAAGAAAATCGAAAACTATTTTTTCGTTCTTACCGATCCTGTAATTCTTTAGTGTACCGCCGGAGCTTCGCGTCTGGAGAAGTTTGATCATTTCCTTACCGGCAATTACGCTTTTATCATTCACGCGTACATAAACAACTGCCGAACTAAGATTGAGTTCAGGCAGATAATCCTGGGTTCTGTGCGGTTTTTGTTTTGATTCAGGAATTTCAACTGCCAGTATTTCTTTCCTATCGAGTTCTATCAAACTAACGGAGTATGCCACAGGTGGTTCACAATATTTTTCTGCCGTAACTTTGATCAGCTCCAGATCACTCTTCTCACTCTCAACACCGTAAATTGATTTATCATCATCAACGCCCAAAAGTATAGTGCCGCCGCGCGTATTGGCAAATGCTATCATTTCCTTTGCAAATTTTTCATAGGAAGGGAATCTCTGTTTGAACTCAATTCGAAGTCCCTCTCCTTGCTCTATTATATTGAGAACATTTTTGCGGTTCATAATTTCAACCGGGTTAGAAACTTTCCTGCCTAATTCTCACAATAGTTCCGGTAGTCTACTTTGGTGGCATCTTTTTTTCAGGTTGAAGCTTTTTATTTTTTCCGTTAATCAAAGAAGTTTTTGAAGTATCGGCTGGTGCTGTCGCTTTATTTGTATCAAGTTTCACTCTATTGCTATCCAGATTTGTCTTTATCGTATCTAGTTTTACCATACCGGTATCAGGTTTTATCTTATTAGTATCAAGCGCAATTTTGTTTTTGCCTTGCTCAATTCCAGCAGAATCCGGTTTAGTCTTGAATGTTTTGGGAAGGTTCTTATTCATCTTTCCATTCTTGTTTGCAGTTGTATCCGCCATCAGTTTCCCATTTGCCAGGGCTTTCAAACTATCCAGTGCTTGAGCTTTTTTGTCCTCTTCTTGTTTTTTCAACTGTTCATATACATCGAGTTTCCCCTGGACATTTTTTGCGTAATCCGTCACCGGATAGTCCTTAACTAATTTTTCGTAGATAGTTGCAGCCGAATCATTATTTTCTATATAGTCTTCGTAAATCATACCGATGGCATAAAGTGACTTCGGCGCAAATGCCGATTTAGGATAGTTATCATAGATATCATTAAATTCTTTTATCGCTTCTTCGTAACTCTTTTCAAAGTATTTGCTCTCGGCAGCAAGGAATAATTTTTCTGCCGGATCGGCGCTCGATTCAACCTTTACTTTACCTAACTTTATAGCAACATCCGAATGAAGAGGGCTGTCCTTATAATTATTAAATATCACAGAATACATACTGTCCGCCATTACCGTATCGTTTCGAGTTTCATAATAAGTTCCGAGAGCGTAATACGTTCTATCGATTATGGATTTATTATTTGGGGTATTCAGAACTTTATCATAATAGTAAGCTGCAGAATCCGGAACATCCAAATCATTAAAAAAGATGTTGCCTATTTCATAATAATTTCCGGATAAGATAAAATCCAATGAGTCGGCAGTAATTGTAGGTCGTTCAGGTCGTTTCAACCTCCCCTGCTCAATAAGTTTTCTAAGTTCGGGATTATCTCCTGTTTTCAATTTTGCCTGCGCCCATTGAACCGCCGTTTGTATTTTCTGATTCTCGGCCAGTTTCAAACTAGCTTCGGATACATTTTCCAGTGCCGTTCGATCTTGTTCAGTAGTTCGCTGATTTTGCTGTTCCGAATCATAGAGTTCCAGTAATCGTTCTGTTGTTAAATGAAAATCAATAGAGTCTCTTTCAAATGCAACCGGATCGTTAAGATATTTCAACTGTTCCAGGTTATCGTTTATTTTGTTCCTGTAAGAAAAATATTTGTTGAATACCGTGACTTTGGCTGATGCACTATCTTTAATTTCTTTTGGCGCAAGTGAAGAAACGGTTTTAGTATAATACTTTCTTGCACTGTCGTAGTTTGCAATATAGAACTCATAAATTTTCCCGATATCGAAACTTGCCCTGCCGCCGCTTTCCGTTTTACCGTAAGTTGAATCGACCAAAGTTAGTGTTTGAAGGGATTTCTCTACATTCTTCTCATCATAGTAAAGCTCGCCGATCTTAAGATTTATTTGATCAAGATAATTTACAAACTTATTCTCATACCTTAGTTTTTCGAGCTCTTGTAGACTTTCATCGCGTTTGTTAAGTTTATTTAGAAGCTGTGCATATTCGAACCTGCTTTTAAACTCAACTTCAAACGTAGGAGAATAATTTTCAACTGTAGCAAAAATCTGGGCAGCTTGATCGGTTTCTCCCAACTTTTCATATATGACGCCTAACTGGTAAGCAACCAAAGCATTGATTTCATCATCCTCCGAGACTTTTAGGAATTCCTTTGCCCGTTCGGCAGCCTCACTGTATTTTTCCCGATAAAACAGGAACGCAATTCTTGTAATGGAACCATCTACAAATATTTTTTCTCTATCCTCTTTTTGTGCTGCGGCAATAGTTGAATCAAGTAAAGCAAGTCCTTCGTCAAAACTTCTTAATTTAAGCTGCGTCTTTGCCAGCCATAATTGGCTTTCAAGACGGTAATTGCTGTTCTTTACATTGTACAACTCAAGGAACTTTCTCTGCGATTTGGCGTATTCTTCCTGGTAATAGAAAGCTTTCCCGATAATGAACAATGCATCCTGGAAATAGGCAGACTCTTTATCGAACTGAAGAATCTTGGAGCACTTTTCTATTACCTTTGTTAGATCAGTTTTCTGTTGGGAAGTGACGGGAATTGTTCTAAAATCGAACGGATCGGTAATTTTGCTTTTGATATCATCTTCGGTTTGGCTGAAAATTGTTGAAGCATTGTAATAAGTATTGAAATAAACCGTGAAATCTTGCCATAATCCGCACGAATTTAGAATTAAACCGAGGACAAATAGGGCGAAGATTTTCCACAAGTGAAAATTCTTTTTTGTCATTTTTTTAACTCCGTTGATTATAGTGCGGCTTTGCCCGATTCGTCCGTCCTTATTCTAATTGCGTCTTCAATATTGGAAATAAATATTTTGCCGTCGCCGACCTGACCGGTTTTGGCAGTACGTAGAATTGCATCTAAAGTTTTTTCAACAATTTCATCTTCAACTACAATTTCAATTTTTATTTTTGGTACAAATTCAATCTGGTATTCGCTTCCCCTGTAAGTTTCTTTGTGTCCTTTTTGTCTGCCGTAACCTCTAACTTCCGTTATGGTCATTCCCCTGATCCCTTCTTCCAAAAGTGCTTCTTTCACTTCATCCAATTTAAATGGGCGGATCAACGCTTCGATTTTTTTCATAGCTGCCTCTTAAGCTAACTTTCCGTGACAGTTTTTATATTTTTTGCCGCTGCCGCAAGGACAAGGATCGTTTCTCCCAACTTTTGCCTCTACTTTAACCGGCTGCGGTTTACCTCTTTGTGCCCCTTCGTCTTCACCTTGACCGGCTTGAAGACCCATATTTGCAACTTTATCTTTAATAGTGTGCATTCGCTGTGCAGGTGTTTTTCTTCTATTCTGAACTTCGTCCGGCGCCTGCGGGAAAAACTTGAATACGAACGAAACTA
Organism: uncultured Melioribacter sp.; assembly: GCA_964600175.1. Lineage (GTDB taxonomy): Bacteria > Bacteroidota > Ignavibacteria > Ignavibacteriales > Melioribacteraceae > Pyranulibacter. Next base: position 4,346 of record CAZRIQ010000018.1, read on the forward strand.
CATCATTCCGAATTTGTTCAAGAAGCATAAGGAAAAGGTTGAACGATTCGCCTTTGTATTCCAACAACGGATCCTTCTGCCCGTAAGCTCTTAACCCGATTCCTTCTTTCAAATCATCCATTTCGCGAAGATGTTCTTTCCACTTTTCATCGATTACACTTAACACGGCATACCTTTCAAGTCTTGCCATCAATTCATGATCGAGCATCTCCTCTTTCCGTTCATAAAAATCTTCGGCAGCTTCCATTACCCGGTCTCTTACGCCGTCGTTTCCCAAGTCTTGGAATGTCTGGGGATCAATCTTAACATCAACTAATAAGTGCTGCAGTATTTCGTCGTGAATTGCATCTATGTTGCCTTCGTCATAATGCTTGTTCACAATTTCGGTAACGAACTCGTGTAGGTAATCAAGCACTTCGCCCTTTAACCGCTCACCTTCCAGAGCTTGCTTCCTTCTTGAATAAATTACCTCTCTTTGTTGGTTCATCACGTTGTCGAATTCGAGAAGTCTTTTTCTTATTGCAAAGTTGTTCTCTTCAACTTTTTTCTGGGCTCTTTCCACTGATTTTGTAATCAGCGAATGTTGAATTGCCTCGCCTTCTTCCATTCCCATCTTACTCATAACGCTGGTAATTCTATCGCTGCCGAACAATCTCATCAAATCGTCTTCAAGAGAAATATAAAATTTGGTAGTACCGGGATCGCCTTGCCTTCCGGATCGCCCTCTCAACTGTCTGTCAATTCTCCTCGATTCATGCCGCTCCGTACCGAGAATATATAACCCGCCTTTTTCTTTCACTCCCGCACCAAGTTTAATATCCGTACCACGACCCGCCATATTTGTTGCAATTGTTACGGCTCCAGGCTGTCCGGCGAATGCAACAATTTCTGCTTCTCTTTGATGTTGTTTCGCATTCAAAACATTGTGTGCAACCCCCTGGCGCTTAAGCATCCTACTCAATGTTTCCGAAACATCAACGCTCGTTGTTCCGACAAGAACCGGTCTTCTTTCGTCTTTGAGTTCTTTAATTTTCTCAATTACCGCATTAAGTTTTTCGCGCCTTGTTTTATAGATTGCATCATCCTCATCGTCTCTCATAATTGGTTTATTTGTAGGTATAACATTCACTTCCAATTTGTAAATCTCATAAAATTCGGATTCCTCAGTTTCCGCTGTACCGGTCATACCGGCTAATTTTCTATAGAGACGGAAATAATTTTGAAGTGTAATGGTAGCGAGTGTTTGAGTATCCCTTTCAACCTTCACACTCTCTTTCGCTTCAATTGCCTGGTGCAGACCGTCGGAATATCTTCTTCCGGGTAAAACACGACCGGTAAACTCATCAACAATTGCAATTTTACCGTCTTCCGTAATTACATATTCATCGTCTTTCTCAAACAAAGTGTACGCTTTCAGTAATTGATTGATAGTATGAATCCTATCCGATCGTTCTGTATAAACGTGGTACAATTCGTCTTTTATCTTTACTTTTTCTTCTGGTTTTATAGACTCATCATTTTCAATTTTACTGATTTCCAAACCTAAATCCGGGAGAATAAAAAATTCTTTTCCTTCGGACGAGCCCGTGGCAAGTTCTTCACGTCCTTTTTCAGTTATATCGATTTGATTATTCTTCTCTTCAATAGCATAATAAAGTTCTTCATCGATTTCCGGCATACGTTTGGCATTTTCACGCAAGTATTCAAGTTCTGTTTGCTGCATCAATTTCTTATAGTCGGCTTCACTCAATAATTTCATCAACTTTTTATTTTTAGGATAGCCCCGAAATGCCCTGAAAAGATGAACCCCTGCAAGCGCCCTGTCTTTTGGATTACCTGAGTTTAAAAGAGCCTCGGCTTCATTGACAATATTTGCAACAAAGTTTGCCTGTTTTCTGAATAACCGTTCTACTTTAGGTTTCATTTCATCGAATTTATGCTCGGCAATATCAACCGGGCCGGAAATTATAAGTGGCGTTCTCGCTTCGTCAATCAGTACAGAGTCGACTTCATCAACTATTGCATAGTTGTGACCTCTCTGAACACAATTCTCTTTAGCAACCGCCATGTTATCCCGGAGGTAATCGAAACCGAATTCGTTGTTGGTTCCGTAAGTGATATCGCAGTTATACTGCTTTACGCGTTCCTCATTGTCCATTGTATTGATAATGCAACCGATGGTAAGACCGTGAAATTTATAAATCTCTCCCATCCATTCGCTGTCTCTTTTAGCAAGGTAGTCGTTAACCGTAACCAGATGAACTCCCCTGCCGGTCAATGCATTCAAATAAATAGGAAGTGTTGCTACAAGTGTTTTACCTTCGCCGGTCGCCATTTCGGCAATCTTTCCCTGGTGCAAAACAATTCCGCCGATTAATTGAACATCATAAGGAACCATATCCCATATTGCACTATTACCGGCTACATCCCACGATTTTCCAAGGAGTCTACGGCATGTATCTTTAACTACCGCAAAAGCTTCGGGCAGAATTTCGTCCAGCACTTCATCGTATTTTTCATCCAATTCCGATTCCAAGCTTTCAATCTGATCATAAATACCATGTTTGTCGTCTGCTAAAGCATCTTCTCTTAGTTTGGTTTTCAATTCTTCCATCTGGTCACGTAATTCTTGAGTCTCGGAGTTAATTTTGTCTTTGAATTCAGCTGTTTTCTGCTTTAATTCATCATCCGAAAGGTCTTTTAGTGTTTCACAAATACTATTTATTTCCTCAACAATCGGCATCGAATCCTTGATAACACGAACATTTTTATCACCAAAAATCTTTTTTATTACATTATCGAGCATCAAAATCTCCTGCTTTTTCAAAAATTAAAGTTAAATAAAGGGGCTTTGAAATGCAATGAAATGACTTTTTCCACACTTTAATAAAAAGTTCCATCCTTATAACATCCGATAATAAATAAGTTTCACATATAGATTATGCGGTCTATTTCAGAGCTATCGTCGGGAAAAGATTCCAAAGATTATGTTATTTTTTACGTGTAATTATTTTGAATAATCAAAAGACATATTAATAATACGTTGAAAAAAGAAAAGATCGTTTTCTCGAAGGATTTTATTGACAAGCTTGTTGAGTTCACGGAAGGTTTTTTTGATCCCGACACAGTTGAAAAACTGCTCAATGCTTTCGAAACAGAACTCGGCAAGTACTATTTCAACAATACTTCGGAAGCAAATTTACTCCGGATTTTCTCTTCGCTGTTCGATCGTATTTCTTTCTTTGTAGACTGCCTCGAATATCCGCACCACGTTGAAATCGTCTGCGCAATTACATCGAGCAGTAATTATTTGACCGATATCATTGTTCGCAATCCGGAATATTTGTATCAATTGTTTGACCAGGATTACTTAAATAAAAATCTCGAGATGGAATCATTATCAGAAGAAATATCGCAAGGACTAACAAGATTCAGAACTCTCAACGCCAAACTTAATTTCGTCAGGCAGTTCAAAAAAAGATACATCTTGAAAATAGGTCTTTCTGATTTACTCTCGATGTTAGAACTGGAATCCGTAGTTGAACAGCTTTCTGTTCTCGCTTGTGTAATTAACAACGCGCTCTTTGACTTATGCTATCGGGAAACATTGATAAAATACAACTTGTCGAATCTTGAAAATCAATTTTGCCTAATATCACTCGGTAAAATGGGCGGGAACGAATTAAACTACAGTTCCGATGTCGACCTGATATTATTTTATGATGAAAATAGTGTTGTTTTAAACTCACCGCAAAAAAATTACAGCGAGATTTTATCGGAAGCGACTCTACTGTTTATAAAATCTTCTACAGAAATCTCCGACAGAGGATACATCTACCGTGTCGATTTTAGACTTCGACCGGATGGAAAAAACTCACCATTATGCCAATCGATAAGTGACTATTTGAGATACTACGAAACACGCGGCGAAGATTGGGAAAGACAAATGTTAATTAAAATGAATTTTGTCTGCGGCAACTTCGAGCTATATAAAAAGTTTAAAAATTATCTAACACCATATATATACCCTGCAAGTTTTATTACTTCGCCAAAAGAGCAGATAAAAAGAATGAAAGAAAATATAGAACGTTCTATTGCCGGAAAAGAAGACGTAAAATTATTCTCGGGTGGAATTCGAGATATCGAATTTTCGATCCAACTGCTGCAGTTACTCAACGGTGGAAAGTTCGCCAAACTGCGAACTGGAAATACAATAGATGCCGTTAAATCATTAAGGGAATCTAATTTATTAAACGAAGAGGAATCCGATCAATATATACAGTCTTATATTCTATATAGAAAGATCGAACACTTTCTGCAGTTGATGAATGATACACAAACTCACACAATTCCAACGAAAGGAGAAATTCTCTTTCGGTTAATTAGATATTTAGAAGTTATAGATACAAGAACATTTCAAGAACTTGTTGAGAAAAACAGAACCGCAGTTAGAAAGATATACGATACAATTCTAAGCGAAGATGAAAATAAAAAACAGCTTGATTGGAATGATCTAGATTTTGCCAACTCCAAGAATGCGTTACGAAATTTGCGTTTCCTCCAAACCGGCTCCGGTCTTCTTGAAATGAAAGAGTTCGATGCCCGGACGATTGAGTTATTCAACAAAATTTCAAAAGACCTATATGAATATCTAAAACGCTCCAACAATCCGGATAAAACATTGGACAATTTCACAAAGATCATCCGGTCTTCTAACATACCGTCAATCTGGTATGGCGAATTCACCAACAGAGAATTATTTCACAGTATTCTAAAAGTCTGCGAGTTCGGCCAAAAAGCAATTGATCTCTTATTCCTCGATAGAAAACTAGGAGACTTGATTCTTACCCACAGAACATTTGTAAAAAATATTCAACAGCTTTTTGAAAGTTTATCTGTCAATCAGGTTGTTTTTATTCTTTCGGTACAGTATTCACTTGGTTTAATAAAGCACAATGAATTGTCAAAACAGCTAACCGAATATTTGATGTTTAGACTTCGCGGCAAATGTAGCGATATACAATTTCCCGGGGAATTCTTTGTTGCCGGTTTGGGAAGCCTAGGAGTAGATGAGATGACATTTAATTCAGATCTGGACTTAATAGTTGTTTGCAAAGAAACAGAATCGTTAGTCGGCGCCGATGAAATATTCCAAAAATTTCTGAACGAAATAAAACCGGTACTGTTCCCTTTCCCGGTCGATTTTAGACTGCGTCCCGAAGGAAAAAGCAGCCCGATTGTTTTGGACATTGAAAACTACAAAGAGTACTTACATAGAAGAGCGCAAATCTGGGAATTTCAAGCTTTGTCAAAAAT
>CAZRIQ010000018.1:9671-15642 GCA_964600175.1 uncultured Melioribacter sp.
TTATATTAAATTCATTCACGGAAGCGAAGAACTTTATGACCGGTTTGTTGAGATTATTAAGACACGTGTAAATGAACTAGACAAAACCAAGATAGCAAAAGAAATAAGTGCTATGCATGAAAAAATAGACAAGCAATTTAGAACATCGTTGAAAGATGCCTTCAATTACAAAAAGAACAAGGGTGGATTAATGACCATAGATTTTATTCTGCAATACTTCCTATTGACTCACTTAAATGACTTTACCAAAACAATAGGTATGAACACTGCAAAAAGAATTTCTTTTTTCGAGGAACAGTTCAAGTCGGCATCGGAAAGTAAAATTCTTAAAAATAATATTAACTTCCTTCGCAATATTGAATTGGCAAATCAAAATTTGTTTAATGTCGATAGTAAAAACATCCCATATGAAATAAACAAAAAGTCGGAACTTGTTTATTTCCTCGGCTTCAAAAATATTAGGGAATTCGATAGAGTGGTAAACGATACTATCCAATCAAATATTGAAATTTTCACGAATAACCTGGTTTAAATGAAGAATATAGTCGATAAATATTTTCATGTGATCACCGGGGTTGTTATTTTTATTATCTATCTATTTACGATGGCACCTACTGTTGTACAAATAGATTCAGGCGAACTTGCAGCAGTTCAGGCAACACTCGGAATTGCTCATCCAACAGGTTATCCCTTATTTACCTTGGCAGGCTATATTTTTCTGCATCTCCCGCTTCCTTTTACAAAAATTCATTCCGCAAATATGCTGGCTGCAATTTGGTGTGCCCTGTCTATTATGATCTTCATCAAGATATTACATAACATGTTTTTGCAAATATCTTTCTTTGAAAAAAAGAAAATCAACAAAACCAAGAAAAAGGAAAAACCGGAAGCCTCAGCCGAAAATAAAATTAACAATAGATTAATTATTATTCTTTCATCAATAATAGCAGGATTAGCTCTCGCATTCAGTAAAACTTTTTGGATGCAAAGCACATCGGTCGAAGTCTATTCACTTCAAATATTCTTATTTACTCTTATTATTTATTTCAGTCTAAAAGCATTTTATAATCAAACCACCGGGACAAAAAAGTGGCTATACGTAGCCTCAATTTTAGCACTCGGTTTCTCAAACCACATGACCACACTTTTAATTCTTCCTGGATTAGCATACTTGTTTTTCACCAAAGAAAAGTTCAATTCAAAATCATTAAAGAAAATCGGGTTGATGTTGCTGGTATTTTTTCCTGTTATCATTTTGTTTTATTTATATCTCCCGATTCGAGCATCAATGAATCCGGCAATTAACTGGGGCAACCCCGTAAATTTTGAAAATTTCTGGCGGCATTTTACCGGTAAACAGTATCAAGTATGGCTTTTTTCTTCATTCAGTTCTGCTGAAAAACAACTTAGTTACTTCATTAGCAATTTTCCGGCTGAGTTTACCGTTGTAGGTTTGATACTAACAATCGCGGGAATATTTTCAACATTCAAAAACCATAGAAGGTTATTTTACTTCTGGACAATCAATTTCGTTTTCACCGTTATTTATTCAATCAATTATGAAATAACTGATATCGATTCATATTTTTTACTTGCATACATATCTATAGCGGTATTCATAGCATATGGCATTTATTATTTGATGAGAATATTTGTCTCAAAAGGATGGAATACAAAAATTATTATACCCGCTTCATTTGTGGTTCCGCTTTTTATTCTTATAATGAATTTTTCGAAATCGGATCAAAGTGATGTCTACACTTTCGAAGATTACACTAAAACCATATTAAATAGTGTCGAAAAAAAATCCATCATCTTTACTTACGCATGGGATTATCTTGTCTCGCCTTCCTATTATTATCAATTCGTTGAAAATTACAGGAAAGATGTTGCCATCATTGACAAAGAACTTCTGAGGCGTTCATGGTACTACAATCAATTGAAATGCGACCATCCCGATATTACAGCTAAAATACAGCCTGAAATCAACGGATTTCTAACCGCCGTAAGACCGTTCGAAAGAGGTGAACAATACAATTCTGAATTCATCGAAAAAAAATACAGGGCGGTTATGACCGACTTAATTGCCAAAAATATTGGAAGCAGAAATTACCATATAACCCTGGAATTATTTCAAAACGAGATGGCTCAAGGAGAGTTCCAACTACCGGCAGGTTACAGCATTGTTCCGTATCAATTTCTTTTCAAAGTGGTCAAGACAAGCGAGTATGTTCCCTCGCCGGATTACAATTTCAGAATCAGGTTCCCCAAAAACGGAAACAAGTATACAGAATCGATAAAAAGGTTTGTTGCTACTATGATGGCGTACCGTTCGCTGTACGAACTCCAATACCGCAAAATCGATAAAGCAAGATTGATAGTTGAAAAAATTAGAAATGAATTCCCGGAATTTCGCCTACCGGATCAGTTATCAAGATTATAATCAACAAAACTTTTACTGCTTATTCTCTTTGGGGTAGTAACTGAGAATATCTTCTTTCTTCTCTTTACTCAATTTGTTTTCGGTTATGAACGATCTAAGGATCACATCAACTTGCTGGATCAATGTTTTCTTATAATACTTCGGCGCATAGATCGATCCGTCGAGCATGTAAATTCTTTTTGTGGGTTCATCATAGAAAACATAATTCATAAACGGACCACCCATACTCTTATCGTCCATTCTCCAAAGACCCTGGGTCATTAAAGCGTATCTTCCGAGAAAGTTGACTTCTTTAGTTGTTTTATAGTAATCGGAAATCTCAACATAACTTTTATTGTCGGAAGTTCTATAGAACTTCTTTGTCAGTCTGTTGCGTATAGCATAAACCGAATCCGGGGTAAGTTCTTCAGGTGAACCGTTATCGATCCAATAAACGAATATCCACCGTTCCATGTCGGTGCCGGGTGCACGTCTTAACCAGACAAAATGAGATTTAGGATCACTCTTAGCCAAGAAATAATCAGCCTGTACGTAAATCATCCAACCGTAGTCTTTTAAGAATTTTGCCTCGGTTTCTTTTTTCTCATATTTCGGATTGTATAGGCTTTGGAATAATCTATCGTCGGATTCCTTTTGAAAATAATGAAGAAGATTATCACTCTGTTTCAGGATATCTTGATTTAATTTCTCAAGTGTCGGTGCGGTTAAAAACATAACGAGTTGGTTCTCAGCCCAAAGGTTATATTTATTGATCACCGATACGGAATCTTCGTTTACTAAATCTTTTACCTTCGGATTCAAGACCGCACTAACATATTTAGATGTCTCGGAGGATGAATCGAGCGGGGCAACGATAATCAAGTTCTTGAAATGTTTCAGGTTCTCGAGGTCGGAAAGACTTTTTCTTTTGAGATTAAACAATATTTCCGGCTGCGGTGTATATATTACTTTACTAAAAACCGTTAACAACGAAGCTTCAAGATTATCGTACTGGGCGGAATCCGCTATTACATAAATGTCATCCTCTGCCCCAACAGCAGGCTTATTGATATTGCCGCACGATATTAGAACTGCAGATAATGCCGCAATTGACAGAAGTAATAGTTTGTTCATGTAATGAATCTGTATCTTTGGTTTCATTCCTACCTATAAAATTTGGGTGTTATACAGTTATTGTTTTTCCAATGTTTCATATTAATTAGGGACATTCGGCAGTACTAACGCTACACCCGGCAGTAAAAGAGCATACAATATCCACATTGCGACAGCAATACTCATTGGAATAGTCAGGTTATCATCTGCCCAGCCGAATGAAACATTTTCTACTATCGCACCTATCACGACAGCAATAAAACCAATAAGAAATTCCGTTAAGCTGCCTGTAATTTTGGGAGTGAACAAAACAACGATACTTGAAAAAATAAAAAATGCAAACGTGCCTTCAAGACTTTTGTAAAGAAATCTTGTTTGCCCAAATCTTCTACCGATTAAAGCAGCAGAAAGATCTCCAATAATTAAAACGGCAAATGCTGTTATTGCAAAGACTTTTGGAAATAATAGAATCACAAGCACGGCTGAGATTAAAACATAAGTAGCACCGTTTAGATTCTTTTTGGTGCTGTCTTTTTCATGTTTCCTTAAAAGAAACCCGAACAATTTATAAAAAAGTCTGCTGAATGAACTGTGTGAATGCCTGGCGAGATCAATTATCAATGAAAGAACGGCAAGCGGAATCAATATACTGAGAGCAAGTTCCCTTGTGATAAAATAATAGACAATTGGAATAGATAATGAACAAAGGTGAATAGTTTTTCTTAAAACTTCACTTTTATAATCGATATGACCGTTATCAATTGCCGTCGTCGTTCGTATCATTTGTCTTTTTCCCGGATTCCCTCTTTTTTCTGCTTTCCATTAATTTTTGAACGTGTTCGGGAAGTTCCTCCTCTTTTTCCTTTTCAACCTCATGCGCGGAGTCGTTCCTTTTTAACGGCGGGAGCTCTTCTCCCTTTATAATTTTCTCAATTTCTTCGGAATCGAGAATTTCCCTTTCAAGCAGTTCTTTCGATAACTTATGAAGTACTTCAATATTATCCTTCAAAATGTTTTCGGCACGATCCATACAAGAAGAAACGATCTTCTTGATTTCATTATCTATATCTTGCGCTGTTTGCTCACTATAATCTTTACGTTTTGTTATTTCCCTTCCCAAAAATATTTCTTCTTCTTTCGCACCGTAAGCTAACGGACCGAGCTTTTCGCTCATCCCCCATTCGCAGACCATTTTGCGCGCAATGTTTGTAGATTTCTCAATATCGTTACCGGCACCGGTTGTAAACCTATTGAATATAAGTTTTTCGGCAGCTCTTCCGCCGAGAGCATAAGTTATCATTGCTTCCAAATATTCTTTAGAATAAGTATGCTTCTCATCAACAGGGAGATAAGTTGTAACACCGAGCGCCCTGCCGCGCGGAATAATAGTCACTTTATGAACCGGATCGGCTTCGGGAATCATTCTGGCGACAAGAACGTGCCCAATTTCATGATATGCCGTTATCTTTTTCTCTTCTTCGGAAATGATCATACTCCTGCGTTCCATACCCATCATTACTTTGTCTTTTGCTTCTTCGAAATCATCCATCTCGACTTTCTTCTTATTCTTCCGTGCTGCCAGCAAAGCCGCTTCGTTAACCATATTGGCAATTTCTGCACCTGCCAAACCGGGGGTTCCTTTTGCCAAAACTCCAAGATCAACATCGGTATCCAAAGGAATTTTTCTCGTATGAACTTTAAGAATTCCCTCGCGCCCTTTAACATCGGGTCTATCGACGACTACCTGCCGGTCAAATCTTCCGGGTCTTAACAAAGCAGGATCCAAAACGTCGGGTCTGTTTGTTGCAGCTATAATTATAACGCCGCTGTTCTGTTCGAAACCATCCATTTCAACCAATAATTGGTTCAATGTTTGTTCTCTTTCATCGTGTCCACCGCCGAGTCCCGCACCTCTGTGTCTGCCGACTGCATCGATTTCATCTATAAAAATTATACACGGGGCATTTTTCTTCCCTTGATCAAAAAGGTCTCTAACCCTGCTTGCACCAACACCGACAAACATTTCAACGAAATCTGCGCCGCTTATTGAGAAGAACGGAACGCCGGCTTCTCCGGCAACTGCTCTTGCAAGAAGAGTTTTACCCGTTCCGGGAGGTCCGAGCAATAAAACTCCGCGCGGAATTTTTCCGCCGAGTCTCTGGAACTTGGTCGGCTCTTTCAAAAATTCTATAATTTCTTCGAGTTCCTGTTTGGCTTCATCTGCACCGGCAACATCTCTAAAAGTAATTTTAACTGCCGATTCCGAAATCAGTTTAGCCCTGCTTTTCCCGAAATTAAAAATACCTTTTGTTCCACCTGCGCCTGCCTGCATTCTCCTCATAAAAAGAATCCAAAGCCCGAAAATCAATATCCAGGGAATCAGACCAAGAAGAACAGTCATCCATTCGTTAGACTCTTTTATAAACGTATATTTGA
>CAZRIQ010000019.1:0-11190 GCA_964600175.1 uncultured Melioribacter sp.
ATAGAACGCTTCCATTTATCTTTCATAAATTGCCGCATCATGTATTTTTTGTATTCTTCGTTGTTAATGTTATCTATTGCAAACCGGACTTCGTTAATCTGATTGGTGATTTTTTCCGCGTTCCAGTCCAGGATGTCGCTTTTTATGTTTTTTATCGGGTTTGGATTTTTAGATTGGAGCAATAAAATAATTGCAGCGACAACCATAACGCTACCGAAAGCGATTTTGAAATAGTTGTAGTTTGCTGAGGTTGACGGGAAAAACATTTTTTTAAGAAGATCGAGCAATACCGAAAATACGTTTCTGCTTCGAACGGCTTTTGCAATCATAAGATCAAATTTGACATCATCGATGTCGTCTAACTCTGTTTTGCCGGTTTCAATTATAATTTTGTTCGATTCGTTCAACAAGGCAGAACAAGTACTGCACGCCGAAAGATGATCCCCCAAGAACTTCATCTTTTCGGAGCTTAGTTCATTATTTAGAAAAAGCCATACTTCATTTTCAAATTCGGCGCAAATATTTTTCTTGTCAAATTGCATTTGCTTTCCTCAAGGCTTTTTTTATTTTTTTAACGGCATAATTCATGTGACTGAGTACTGTATTGAGCGGCTCGCCGGTCAATTCTGAAATTTCTCTGAATGTCATTCCACCGTTTTGTCTCAACAAAAACACTTCTTTTTGTTTGAAGGAAAGACTCTCTACTTGCCTGGAAATAATTTCACCGGTTTCGACCGCAACGAGCTCCGCATGCGGATTACTTGCATAGTTATAGTTGTCGATTTCTTCATCGTTTATAAAAATATTCCGCGCAGATTTTTTCCGGTGGTAATCTATCGTTACGTTATGAGCGATGGAAAAAATCCACGATGAAAACTTATTTTGTTCGGAATACTTCGGCATAGCCTTCCAGATTTTAATTAAAGTCTCCTGGAATAAATCCTCTGCGGTATTTCTTTCCCCGCAGATTTTAAGAAGATATGAGAACAATTGCCGCCTGTATAATTTGATCAGTGGACCAAATGCGGCTGAATCTCCGTTAATGCATTGTATGATCAGTTCTTTTTCCAGACGGCTGTCCGTAAAGTTTTATTTTTTAATGAAGTAAACGTACACAAGCCGGAATTATTGTATGAAATTCAGTATTTCTTTCCTAGTCCCCGAATATTTGCAGCATGACCGCATGGTTGTGTGAATGCATGTAGCCCATGCAAACATGCATTCAAGCGTTATATTTTGAAAGCAAACTTTTCGAGCCTGCACCAAGACTTAAAATTGAGCGCATTGCGTCGTCAATCGGGTGATCAATCTTAAATACGTTTTCTTTCCGAACGTGGTATATGTATCCGCCTGTAGGTGCCGGAGCCGACGGAATAAAAACGGTTATATAGCCGTTCGGATGTTCGTCGGTTACGAATGCAGTTAGCAAAGTGTCACTTCCGAATAATTTTACCAGTGCGACCGACTTAAATAAAATTTTCTCCCCGCCGAAAAGTTGTGTAACTGTTTCCTTAATTATACTATAAAGAGGAACTCTTTTTAAGAAGCGTTCCTCAAGAATTGAAACAGTGAACCGCCCGATCTCGGTTCGAACGATTAGCCCGACGGCAAAGAATAAAAGCAGTATTATCACAACCGCGATTATCGAAGCCACAAATTCATTTATCCGGGCTGTCTGAATCAATAGGTTTGTTATTGGACTGATTTTCTCCGTCAAAAAATCGAAGAACCAGTTCAAAACAAATATTAAAAGTATTATCGGCAGTACGACTAAAAATCCGCCGAACAGAGTTGTCTTCAAGAACGATTTTAGTTTTTCCATGTTTCACCTTTGTTTAAATAAGTTATAATCAATAGTCTGAATTTAGTCATGTAGATCTAATTTTTAAACCAAGATTTTGGAAAAATAACAGGTCGGTATTTACCCCAGTGTCAAAAATTTTTGCCGGAACTTAACCGCTTAGAAATTGTAACAAATTTTGTTGTTGAGGATTATGAGAAGCATTCCAAAACCATAACGAAAATAGGGGAGAAGATTGATTTAGAATTTTACTAAATAAATTTTGTCGGACTTTCTCCGGCATCTAAAATATAAAGTATGTATTGTCTAAAAGATTATCAAAGTGAGAACGGCGTTGCCGCTTCCCTAATTCTCTTAAAGAGAAGAAAGTAGAGTGTATTTTGAGGGATGAGCTTAGAAGTGTCGGTGGGGGTATGTATCATGAGAGAAAGAGAAATCTTTGGGGAATCATACTCGCAGGCGGCGAGGGGATCAGACTTCGAAACTTTGTTGAAAAAATTTACGGCTACTTCAGACCAAAACAGTACTGTAGAATTATTGGTACAAAATCCTTAATAAGACATACGCGCGACCGCGCCCAGATGTTAATTCCACGTGAAAGGTTAATGACAATTGTTAATAGGGAACATGTCCCTTTTGTTCTTGAGGAGTTAGGCGACCAGCCGCCCGAGACAATTGTAGTTCAGCCGAGCAATAAGGAAACAAGCGCCGGCATCCTGCTACCGGTTATGAAAATTTATAAGCAGGATAGTAATTCTGTTATCACAACTTTTCCGTCAGATCATTTCGTGTACCATGAACAACGCTTTATGGAATACGTCAGAGATGCGAATGAATTTGTAATCAAAAACCCGGATGCCATGGTTATGCTTGGGATAGTTCCGGAGCGAAATGAATCCGGTTACGGATGGATAGAGAAAGCGGGGAATATTTTTAGTGGAAACGGCAAAAGAGTTTATAGAGTGCTAAAATTCTGGGAGAAACCGGGATATGAAACAGCACGGGTACTTTTAGGAAGGGGATGTCTATGGAATTCATTTGTTATAGTGGGAACCGCCGAATCTTTTATAAAGTATATAAAAATGTTTGCCCGGGAAGTATATGATCCCCTTTATGAAATACGCGATTATATCGGTACGCCGTTGGAGTCTTCGGCAATTGGACATGCGTTTGATAGGGTGCCAGTCGTAAATTTTTCACGGTTCGTTTTGGAAAGAATCCGGGAACATTTGTACGTAATGGAAGTACCTGATGTATATTGGAACGATTGGGGAGAGGAACACAGGATCAAGAGAGACATTGAGAGATTCGGTTTGGACATTATTGATAGAGGAATCCCGGGAGAACAAAAAAATATTGCCGTCAATTACTTCAAGGCGAGCGGATAAAATTTATAGTATAAATTTTTAGGAGGATCCGGTGGAAAAGAAAATAATAATTCTTCACTATGAAAAAAGCATTAATCCCGATGAAATCGAGCGATCTATAAAAAATGAATTTCCCGATTGCGAAATTATAAATATCGATAGTCGGGAGAAGTATATCGAGGCACTTAAGACTGATGTATATGATGTGATTTTGTCCGAGAGCAATCAACAGCATTTTGTTGATGTAATAAGCGATTTTAAATTGGCAAAAGCCATTACGCCGCACACGGCGTTTATTTTACTATCTCCGCTGGACAGGGAAATAAGTAAAGACAAAAGCGGAAAATATAAAGAGCTTAAAAAAATAACGAGGGTGGAACCGAACATTCTTGCCCTAACTATAAGCAGGGCATTGGAAAAAGTTTATTTGCGTCAGGATATTTCCCGACACTGGGGGTAAGTGAAAATTATTGTTTTATGAATTCTGTAATTTAATTTAATGTTAGTAAGTTATAAGGGGCTGTCTTTATCAGTACCCAACCATACTTTTCTGTGAAATCCCATCTCCTTTTTTATATTTTCACGGTTGTGAAAGTTGAACAAAATTGGCATTCTGAAAATGAAAGATATTATGTCACCCGAAGAAATAAGAGAAATTGCTTATGCTTTCCAGGAAAGCAGGGTTTTATTAACCGCGGTTGAGCTTGGAATTTTTTCCGCATTAGACGGACACATGATGACAGCGGATGAAGTATCGGAAAAAATATCGACCGACACCAGAGCAACCGACAGATTAATGAACGCACTCTATGGAATAGGTCTGCTGAGAAAGGTTAAAGGTAAGTTTTACAATACTGAACCTGCATCGAATTTTTTGGTTGAAGGTAAACCAGGGTTTATGGGCGGACTTTTTCACACAAACAATCTGTGGGATACTTGGAGTAATCTTACCGGTTCGGTTGAAAAAGGAACTTCAGTTTCCGGCGATCAGAATAAAAAAGAAAAAAATAATTGGGTTGAACCATTCATTGCAGCAATGCATTACCGCGGGATAAAACAAGCAAAACTGCTTGCGATGATGATTGACGTATCGAATGTAAAGAGGATACTCGACGTAGGCGGCGGTTCCGGCGCTTTCTCAATGGGATTCATTAAAAGAGAACCGTCAATAAAGGCAACCGTTTTGGATTTGCCCCATGTAATTCCGATTACGAAAAAATATGTTGAGCTAGCCGGCTTAACGGGAAATTTTGATTTTATCGAAGGCAACTATTTGACAAAGGAATTCGGGAACGGTTACGACTTAGTTTTGCTTTCGGCAATTATACATATCAACAGTTTTGAACAGAATAAGATGTTGATTGAAAAATGCGTGGGGGCATTAAATCAAAACGGAATGGTAATTATAAACGATTTTGTAATGAACGAAGATAGAACGGAACCGTATCACGGGGCATTGTTTGCACTCAATATGCTCGTTGGTACCGAATGCGGTGATACCTACACCGAAACCGAAATTAGGGAGTGGTTGGAAGCGGCAGGAATAAAAAAGGTAGAAAGAAAATCAACCAGCTTCGGTTCGAATTTGATGATCGGTTATAAATTATGAAAAGAAGCCGTGGGAATTGCAGATTTTCCCAGCCATTATTAATGGTATGAAAACAAAAAAGATTACAAATCGCATCATTCCATGTGTATTTCTTTTTCTGCTTTTTGTTTCCTGCAGCAGACAAAGAAACTCGGATATTATAAAAGGCGATTACAGTATTAAAACGATTTCGGACAGCACAGACGTACCTGCAATTGACCTCACAAAAGGCAATTATAAAAAGATTGTTCTTTTGCTTCATCATGAAAAATCCCCCGAAAAGATAAAGAAATTTCTCGGAATAACAGATTCAAGGTATGATGTGTTAATCAATGGTTTGTTCGGTGAAGGATTAATCAAAAGAAGCAATGACGGAAAGTTCTTTCCCTCGTTTATGATAATTGACAAGGATGAAGCGGGTGACTTGGAAGAGATCGCTAAACCAATCGGGGACCTAATCGCTGAAATTATCAAAGATAGGATTAATCTTATAAAAAAAGAATATGCTGGTATCGCAACTTTTCGAAACATAAAGTTTGATACTCTTTCGCTGTTTATCCTGAGTGATGTTCTCCTGAACAAATGGCAAGTGGAAAACATCGAGGCGAAATTTCTAAAATCGCAGAGACCGGCAAGAGGCGGTAAGCATTATTATTTATCAATGCAGCAAATCGATAGTACATCTGAGGATGAACCGTTCGACGTTTATTACGACAATACAGCTATGTTCAAAACATATGCTGTTGGTAATTATTCCAGTAAAAGACCGGATATAGATTCTCTATATAATAGATATAAAGATTTGGAAAAGTATTTTGAACAATTGAAACCGTACGCACTCAAGCTCGGCGAGAACATAATACCGGTGTTTGAAAAAGATAATTCGGATAAACTTTATAACATTTCTTCGGTAATTTCAGAAGACTTAGTTGCACTCCTGGAGAAAAATAGAAGAAGCTTAATGAATCATTATCTAGGATCTATTTACAAGGACCAGATTAGTTTCAGGGAATATTTCGTGTGGGTTTATCAATTTATAGCGAAAGAGGCAACGAACAAATTGATAAAGGATAAACTCATTCATGTGCCGGAGAATCTCTCGCAATCGTATATATTGCTTACTAATTGACCGTCGTTGGGCTAAAGTCTAATTAAGACAACGAATCTTTATTAAAGGTCAATTAATTGTCGTTAGTGTATTTATTCGCTAAAGAGTTTTTTATACATTTCTAACCCTAATTCATTCTTGTTGTAAATACCCGCTTTGTGCGGTTAATATAAATGTAAAATAATCTGTACGGCAAAAAATTATATTAAATAAATGAGGATGAATTATGCACACCAATGGTTTAAATCACCGTGAGCTTTACAGGCTCCCCTGGACACTCCCGGATAATGCAATCTCATGGCTTGAACCTACTGCCATGTGTAACCTTGCATGCGACGGGTGTTACAGAGACAACGAAAAAGATTCCCACAAATCTCTTGAAGAAGTAAAACACGAACTGGATATATTTCAACAAAAAAGAAATTCGGATTGTATTTCAATCGCCGGGGGGGACCCGCTGTTGTATCCTTATATTGTTGAAACAGTTGCAGATATTAAGAAAAGAGGACTCAAACCGATAATCAATACAAACGGGAAAGCACTTACGAAAGAGTTCTTGGATGAATTGAAAAAAGCGGGTGTCTACGGATTCACTTTTCATATCGATAGCAAACAGGGACGCGGCGGTGAGTGGAAAAACAAAAATGAACTGGAACTGAACCAGCTTCGTTATTATTACGCGCGTATGCTTGCGGATGCCGGCGGTATTGCATGTTCGTTTAACTCGACGGTTTATGACGACACGCTTCAATATGCTCCAGGGATGATCGAGTGGGCGCAGAATAATATAGATATAGTCCATACAATGGTCTTTATTGCATTCCGGTATGTTGTTCCGGATATGCCTTTCGATTGGTTTGCCGGGGGACAGAAAGTAGATTGGCAAACAATAATGTATCACTCGGATGAAAAACGGCGTGTTAATATTCTTTCGAACGATCTTGTAAATAAAGTGAGAGAAAAATTTCCGGATTTTTCTCCGGCGGCATATTTGAACGGAACTGAAAAAGTCGATTCGTTTAAATGGCTTTTAACAGAACGAGTAGGGACGCCGGGAAAAATTTACGGTTATCTTGGACCCAAATTTTTGGAACTGGTAATGACGTGGCATCACTTTTTTAAGGGAACATATTTATCGTACGCGTCGCCTAAAACTGCTGGTATGGGAAGATCGTCATTGCTTCTTCTTTGGCCGTTTGATAAAGGATTAAGGAAAGCCGCAAAGAATATGTTGAAGAATCCTTTTAGAATTTTCAAGAAGACATATATGCAGACGATCATGTTTATTCAGCCTGTAGATTTTATGAGCGACGGCAGGCAAAGCATGTGCGACGGATGCCCGGATATCACGGTTTGGAATGACGATTTGGTCTGGTCGTGCAGACTGGAAGAGCCGAAAAATTTCGGAACGTTTTTGAGATCGGTTAACAAATCTTAACCATACTCTGCGCCTCGGCGTCTCCGCGGTGTTTTTACCGTAGCGGAGACGCTGAGACGCGGAGAAGATTCTATAATCCCAACTTTTCTTTGATGTCTTTTGGTATTGCGTCCTTGTGAACCATAATTGCAATTGTTCTTAATTTTACAAACGGTTCCGACATATACCAGTAGCCGTCATATTTCTTATCTTTTGTTCCCCACGAATTTTTCGTGTAATAAAACTTTGTTCCCGCTTGGTCTTTTGCCAAGCCGGTTACATGCATTAAGTGATCGTCTGTTGTTGTATAGTCGTTGTATGCTTTTTGTCTTTTTTCCTGCGTTACAACCTGTTCTTTTTCGGGAGCCTCTTTTGAAGTGTCACCATCAACCGGTACAACGGCGTAACCTTCTTTTCTGTAAAAATTATCTTTGCTTACGTCCCCATCCCATGCAACCGTGTAACCGTTTTCGAGAGCGTTGTCCATAATTTTTATTATATCGTCTATCGGAACGTTGTAATACTCACCGTCAGTCCAGTTATCCGGCACTTCCAAAACAAACTTTGAATAGAAGGGATGGTGTGTATAAGAAGTTATTTCAACATAATCTTTTGTGTTGATGCCGAGACTCGCGGCGAAACTTTTCGGCGTGTATGTTTTCCCGTTATACTCAAATGTTTGAGGCACTTTTCCAAAGTAGATGTCAAGGATGACGTCTACAATTTCCTTGTAGTGCTGTGTGATCTTGCGCTGCTTTACAATTGTATCAAGCATGGATTTTAAAACCGCATCCAATTCAAAATTGTTATGAAGAGAATCGCCAGGCTCTAATCCCGAGTAAACACTGTTGGGGACAGCACCGTAGGTATCGAAAACTTTTAACACGTCGTGTGCTTGACCGCCTGCACCGAAATTAGCCAAACCGTGATATCGTACATACCTTTCTGCTTTGAGAGGGTAAGTGTATCTAACATCAAACATTTCGGAAAGATCATATTCACCTTTGCCCATTCTCATTAGTTCGCTTTCGAGGAAAGACTGTGTTGCAAAATCCCAGCATGTTCCGGTTTGTGCCTGGTTTTTTACGGAAGTTGCACCAATCTGGTAGAGCATAGTGAAAGTATGTCTATCTTGTTTTTTCTTTTCTTTATCTGGCTTTTCATCCTGCGAATGGATTGAGGAGATTGAGAAAACAACTATTAACAGTGTATAAAGAATAGTCCTAAATTTCATTTTTCCTCCTGTCGGATATTTATCGGATTTAACAGCACAAAATTTATAAATATTGGATATTAAAAAGTAGAAGGAAGGAAATAAGTTTTGATTGTTAGGGTATAAACTTTTCTTTGCATTTATCGGATGCCGGTTATAATTTCTGATATTAGATCAACAAACAGTGGAAGAAAATGAAAAGTTTAATCAAATCTGTTTTGATATTCTGCCTCGCAATTCTGTTTGTTAGTTTGGAAATCAATTATGCACAGGTCAATCACAAATTCGGAATTGTACTTCACGGCGGAGCGGGAACGATTCTCAAAAAATATATGACACCGGAAAAAGAGAAAGCATATACTTCAACTCTAAATGAAGCTTTGGAAAAGGGGTATTCTATTTTGGAAAAAGGCGGCAGTAGTTTGGATGCGGTTGAAGCGGCTATAAATATAATGGAAGATTCTCCTTTGTTTAATGCAGGAAAAGGTGCTGTGTTTACCGCAAACGGTATCAATGAATTGGACGCATCCATAATGGATGGTAAAACTCTGAATGCCGGTGCCGTTGCGCGCGTTTCGCATATTAAAAATCCAATTTCGCTCGCACGAATGGTAATGGAAAAATCTCCTCATGTACTTTTAGTCGGCGATGGAGCGGAACAGTTTGCAAAGGAAAACGGCGTTGAGCTCGTTGATAGTAAATATTTCTTTACACAAAGCAGGTGGGATGCTCTTCAGAAGATAAAAGAAAAAAGTAAAAAGGAAAAAGGAAATAAGAACAGAACAGGTTTGATACAAAAACCTGTCTTCTCTGAACCGCTTGACGAAATGTTTGGTACAGTTGGAGTTGCGGCATTGGATAAAAACGGGAATCTTGCCGCAGGCACCTCTACCGGCGGAATGACGAATAAACTTTACGGCAGGGTCGGCGACTCACCGATTATCGGCGCAGGTACGTATGCAAACAACAAAACGTGTGCGATTTCCGGAACCGGCTGGGGAGAATTTTTTATTCGTCTGAATGTTACTAAAGATATTTCCGACCTAATGGAGTACAAAGGAATGAGTTTGAAGGATGCCGCCGATTTGGTTATAATGAAAAAAGTACCGGAACTCGGCGGTGACGGTGGTGTCATCGCGATCGATAAAAACGGGAATATAGCAATGCCCTTTGACACCGAAGGAATGTTCCGCGCATATCATCTTGAAGGAGGAAATCCGGTTGTTAAAATATATAAAGATGAGTGATTTACTAATTATCTATTCGGTACTATATGAAAATTGACTGCGTAGTTTTTGACTTGGACGGAACCCTTGTGAGTTCCCATGAAACTATTTATAACTCAACTATTGCAGCAATGAATCAATTGGGAATAAAGGGAGAAATACCGAAGGAAAAATTTAAATCCGTGCTCGGACATCATTTTGTTGATATGTTCCGCGACTTTGGAATTGAACTTCCCGATTTCGAAAAGTTTATAGCTGTCTACAAATCACTCTATTTTGATTTTATCGATTCATCATATCTGTATCCCGGTGTAATTGAAACGCTGGAATTTCTTAAGGAACGGAATATTAAAACGGCAATGCTTACTACGAAAGCACAGGATCAGGCAGAAAAAATTGCGGAGTATTTTAAGCTAAACTGGTATCTCGATTATGTGATGGGAAGGAGGAACGGAATAGCAAACAAACCTTCCGCGGAGCCTCTGGAAATAATTTTAAAAGAATTGAATGTGGATAAAAGCAGTGCAATGATGGTGGGAGATACCGAACTTGATATACGGTGCGGTAAAAATGCCGGTACAAAAACTTGTGCGGTAACCTACGGTTACAGAACAATTGAAGAATTAAAAAACGAAAAACCGGATTTTTTGATTTACTATTTTGCAGAAGTATTTAAAGTAGTTACAGATACTAAGATTTGATTGGAAAGGAGACTGACGTGGAAGAGAATGGAAAAGTAACTGTTAGTACCAATGACGGAATTGCAACAATCTCGTTTTATCATCCAAAGAGCAACTCACTTCCGGCCAAGATGCTGAAAGAACTTACAAATGCTGTCAATGAGCTTGCCGAACAAAAAGAAGCTAGAGTAATTGTTTTACGAAGTGAAGGCGAAAAAACATTTTGTGCCGGCGCTTCGTTCAATGAACTTATAGAAATAAAAGATTTTAAAAGCGGCAAAGAATTTTTTATGGGATTTGCAAGACTGCTTAACGCAATGAGGAAATGCCCAAAGTTTATTATAGCCCGCATACAGGGTAAGTGCGTCGGAGGCGGAGTGGGAATTGCTGCTGCGGCAGATTATACTCTGGCGTCAAGTGAAGCATCCGTTAGATTAAGTGAACTTGCACTTGGTATTGGACCGTTTGTTGTCGGTCCCGCTATCGAAAGGAGAATAGGCAGCACAAATTTTATTACAATGTCTATTGATGCAGAATGGCACGATGCATTCTGGGCAAAAACTTCCGGGATGTTCACAAAAGTGTTTGCAAATAATCATGAACTTGACGAAGCCGTTTCAAAACTTGCTCATAAAATCGCAGGCTGCAACCCGGACGCAATTGAACAATTAAAGAAGATATTCTGGCACGGAACGGAAAACTGGGATAAACTTTTGGAAGAACGTGCAGAGATCAGCGGGAAATTGGTTTTGTCTGAATCTACAAAAAAGTATATTCAACAGTTCAAAAC
>CAZRIQ010000019.1:11290-15612 GCA_964600175.1 uncultured Melioribacter sp.
GCGGGAAATTGGTTTTGTCTGAATCTACAAAAAAGTATATTCAACAGTTCAAAACGAAGAAGTAAGTGTTATCGAAAATATTTTTCTTTGCAGTAAAATAAAGAGAAAAGATTAAACGCAAAGGTCGCAAAGCAGGCGCAGAGTTCGCAAAGGATAAAATCTTGAAGACTAGACTAACTATTTATTAATTAACATAGTTCTGAGGAGTATATGAGAAAGCATTTTTTACTTTTTACAATTTTTCTTTTTATTTCGCTTAAAGTATTTGCCCAGCAAGATGTTCTTACCCAGGTATCGGTAATAGATGCGTTGATGCAAGGCGATTATAACGGACAAGTTTCTATAGATGATTTAAAAAGCTACGGCAATTTCGGGTTGGGAACGTTCGATGCTCTGGACGGTGAGATGGTTATCCTGGACGGACATATTTATCAAATTAAGTTTGACGGCTCTGTGAACGAACCTAACGGCTCTGTAAATGTCCCTTTCGCTACCGTGGTAAATTTCAAAGCAGAAATTTCGAAGGATATTGATTCACCATTGAGTATGGAAGAATTTATTATAAAAACCGATTCACTCCTCCCTTCACCAAATTATTTTTATGCTATTAAACTAACAGGTGTTTTTGATTCAATAGAAATAAGGAGCTTGCCGCGCCAGGAAAAACCGTATCGACCGTTGGTTGAAGCCGTTAAAGAGCAATCGGTTTTCAGTCTTCAAAACGTGGAAGGTACGATAGTAGGATTTCGCTGTCCTCCTTATGTTAAAGATATTAATGTTCCGGGGTATCACTTCCACTTTCTAACAAAGGACAGAAAGACCGGCGGGCATGTTTTGGATTTCAAAATCAAAAAAGGATTCTTGCAAGCAGACAAAAAATTATCGTTTCATATGATTTTGCCGGACCAAAAAGAATTCGAGAATTTGAATTTTTCCAGCAGCGAAGCCGGGAATCTGAACCGGTTAGAAAATAAGTAAATCTGGATTTTTATGCACAAATGGGACAAATTTCACGCATTTTTTGAAAAATATCTTGACACACCCGGAAATATAAACTATATTCGCATCCATTAAATTATGAACAACGCGATAAAAAATATAACCACAAGTTCATTTGTTGTCTTACCCCATGACGACAGTCGTGTTGTTACAGTTGTTTCCAATAACGTCTTATCTTTAGATATTCTTCTGCTGGGGATCATTATTAGCCTTTTGGCTCTAATTATCGTGGTCTAATAATAACGGCGATCCCTAAACCAAAATAAAATTAGAATTAAAAAAGGTAGCTTGGGGGTCGCCCAAAAACCCCGGCAAGTATATCTGAAGATTTATAATTATAAATCTTTCAGAGGTTACTGTGCGATCAGACTTAATTAAAAAGGGATTTGATAAGGCGCCTCACAGAAGCTTGTTAAAAGCTACCGGTGTCATTAAATCCGACGACGATTTTAACAAACCATTCATCGGGATATGCAACTCGTATATCGATCTCATCCCGGGTCATGTTCATCTCCAAGAATTCGGAAAAGTAATTAAAGAAGCAGTTAGAGAAGCAGGCGGCGTTCCGTTTGAATTCAACACTATCGGTGTTGACGACGGAATTGCAATGGGTCATCTCGGTATGCGGTTCTCCTTGGCAAGCCGCGAACTTATTGCAGACTGTGTTGAAACTGTTGCCGAGGCACACAGACTCGACGGGTTAGTTTGCATTCCTAACTGTGATAAAATTGTTCCCGGTATGTTAATGGCTGCTGCTAGAATAAATATTCCAGTAATATTTGTTTCCGGCGGACCGATGAAAGCCGGGATAACATCGAAAGGTGAAAAATCCGATTTGATAACGGTGTTCGAGGGAGTTGGAAAATTTCAAAGCGGTCAAATTAATGCAGATGAATTAAAAGAGTTGGAAAATGTCAGCTGTCCTACGTGCGGTTCCTGTTCGGGAATGTTTACGGCAAACTCAATGAATTGTTTGATGGAAGCCTTGGGATTGGCTCTTCCCGGCAACGGATCGATCTTGGCGGTTGATCCTAAACGTCTTGAGTTGGCAAAACAAGCTGCCAAACAAATTATGTATTTGGTAGAAAAAGATATTAAACCCTCCGACATCGTAATCCGTCAATCATTTAGAAATGCTTTTGCACTCGATATGGCAATGGGCGGCAGTACAAACACAGTTTTACATTCACTTGCCATCGCTCTTGAATCGGGTTTTGAATTTGATCTACATGAGTTAAACGAAATAGCTGCGAAGGTTCCATATATCTGTAAAGTAAGTCCGGCATCAAAAACAGTTCATATGGAAGATGTGGATGAAGCAGGCGGGATCTCCGCAATTTTAAATGAACTTTCTAAATTGGATGATGTGCTGGACACATCCTGTTTGACGGTAACTGGAAAAACTCTCGGCGAGAATATTAAAACCGCCGAAGTAAAAAGAAGAGATGTAATTCGATCTATTGACGATCCGTATTCGAAATCCGGCGGCTTGGCAATATTATATGGGAATCTTGCACCTGAAGGTTCCGTAGTTAAAACCGGTGCGGTTGATCCGTCGATGCTTGTTCACAAAGGACCGGCAAGAATTTATGAATCGCAGGAAAGCGCACTCGAAGGAATTTTAAATAAAGAGGTTCAACCGGGAGAGGTTGTTGTAATTCGTTACGAGGGACCGAGTGGCGGACCGGGAATGCCGGAAATGCTTAGTCCTACAAGTGCAATAATGGGAATGGGCTTGGGAAATAAAGTTGCTTTAATAACCGACGGAAGATTTTCCGGCGGAACAAGAGGTGCGTGTATCGGACATGTATCGCCTGAAGCTGCAGCGCGAGGTCCCATTGCGGCGTTGAAAGAAGGCGATATAATTTCAATCGATATACCGAACAAGTCTATAAATGTTGAATTGTCTCAAGAAGAAATTGAAAAAAGACTGGAACAGCTTCCCGCGTTTGTTCCGAAAATCAAGCGCGGGTACTTAGGGCGGTATGCTCAAATGGTTTCTTCCGCCAGTAAGGGCGCGATTTTAAAATCTAAATTATAATAAAACGAAAAGGGACTTCTATGAAAAGTACAAGCACTAAACTCACAGGCGCCGAAATATTTTTCGAATGTCTTAGACGCGAAGGGGTCGAGGTTATTTTCGGATATCCAGGCGGCGCAGTTCTTAAGCTGTATGAAAAATTGTATGATGTAGATTTTCTTCAGCACATACTTGTGAGACATGAACAGGGAGCAGCACATATGGCTGAAGGATATGCGAAGGCAACCGGGAAAGTGGGTGTTGCACTTGTTACTTCCGGTCCGGGTGCTACAAATACCGTAACCGGAATTGCGGATGCTTACATGGATTCGGTTCCTATTGTTGTGTTTACCGGGCAGGTCCCGTCGCACTTAATCGGCAACGACGCTTTCCAGGAGGCGGATATTGTCGGAATTACCAGGCCGATCACAAAACATAATTTTTTAGTTCGTAATGTGGAAGAACTTGCACTTACAATTAGAAAAGCATTCTATATAGCTGCAACAGGCAGACCGGGTCCGGTTGTTGTTGACCTTCCGAAAGATGTAGTTAATTCCGAATGTAAATTTGTTTACCCGGAAGATGTTGATATACGCGGTTACAAACCGAAGTACAAAGGGCATCTCAATCAAATAAAGAAAGCTGCGGAGGTGTTGAGCAATGCAAAAAGACCGTTGCTGTATGTCGGCGGTGGAGTTATTATGTCCGGCGGTTCGAGAGAATTGGCTTTACTGGCGCATGAAAATAAATTACCTATTACTATGACGCTTCAGGGTTTGGGAGCTTTCCCAGGCACGGATGAATTGTCGCTCGGTATGCTTGGAATGCACGGCACTTACTGGGCTAATCAAGCAGTGAATAATTGCGATGTATTGGTTTCTCTTGGTGCACGCTTCGACGACAGGGTTACAGGCAAAGTAGATACGTTTGCTACCAAAGCTTATAAAATTCATGTCGATATAGACCCGACGTGCATTGATAAAAATGTAATTGTTGATTTACCGATTGTAGGAGATGTAAAACATGTTCTTGCAGAACTTGCCGCGGAAATGAAGCCACCGAAGGTAGACGAATGGTGGAATCAAATATATGAATGGAAAGATGAATGTCCGCTTCATTACGAAGATAACGACGGCAGGTTAAGAACCGAATATATTATCCAAAAAATCTCTCAAAAAACTAAAGGCGAAGCAGTAATTGTAACGGATGTAGGTCAGCATCAAATGTGGACCGCTCAATACTATCAATTTAATCATCCGCGTTCCAATTTAACGAGCGGTGGTTTAGGTACAATGGGTTTTTC
>CAZRIQ010000020.1:0-14540 GCA_964600175.1 uncultured Melioribacter sp.
TATCGAAGCTATAAATACGGATAATGCAGTTGTTGAGACACTGAAAGCCCCCATTGTAATATCGCGAAAGCTTTGAATGTAGATAAGATTATAGTAATGAGGCTAAAGCCAGTTTGGTTTTATACTCGTTAACCGTTGACTTAAGTCAACGGCAATAAAAAACAAATAAAATAGATTATTACAAAAGTGTTGCCATCTGCTTTAGCAGACGGACAAGAAATGAATTAATATCTTGGCTTTGGCCACATTATCGAGAAAACAAAAAGCCGATGGTAATTTATATATAGTAGAAGCTCGGAGTAATATTTATAACTAACCGGGAGATAAATAATGAGTTGGGTAAGAATATGGGTTCATCTGGTATTTTCAACAAAAGGCGCACAACCTTTCCTTCTAACAACTGAATTGCGACAAACGGTATTTAACCATATTAAGGAAAATTCCCAAAAGAAAGGTATTTTACTGAATATTGTGGATGGATATGATAATCATGTTCATTGTCTGTTATTGTTGGGAAAAGAACATGCTTTAAGTAAAATTGTTCAACTCATTAAAGGCGAGTCTTCGCATTGGATTAATGAAAATAAGTTAGTTAAGGGAAAATTCTGTTGGCAGGATGATTACTGGGCTGTAAGTGCAAGTGAGAGTCATATTAATTCAGTGAAAGAATATATAAGCAACCAGGAAATGCATCATAGGAAAAGGACCTTTAAAGAAGAAGTTGATTTGTTTATGAAAAAGTATAAGTGGGAATATATAGAAAATTAATATGGCTAAAGCCAATATGGTTTTGTATTCTTATTTTATCCGTTGATTGAAGTCAACGGCAATGAATAGAAAAATGATGAGTTAGCGCTGGCTAAAGCCAGTTTAATTTTGTTCTCATTATTTGATGACTTAAATCAATGGCAGTGGGAAACAAGCAAAATTAATTATCATAAAAATATTGCCGTCTGCTTTAGCAGACGGGTTAAAGTACAAGCTAATATTCCGGCTTCAGCCGCATTTAACATATCCAAATAAAAATTATAAAAAATTCAAATGAAATTGTCTTTATACCAATTCGTTGTTATTTTTCTATAACTTTTTTTTAGAATCGGTTGGAAATGTCCATCTCAAGAATTAAAAAAGTCTGGCGCGATAAATTATTAGATCCGAATTTCCGCCTTCTCTTTATGCTTTCGTTTGTGGTTTTAGTCTTTTCTCTTTATTGGACGGCAAGATTTCTTGTTTATAATGAAACAAGGGAGGGATTTTCATTTAACGATCCGCTCCTTTCCTTGTTTGCCCCGGTGAATGTTACATGGTTCACATTCGGAATGATTTATTTTGGCTTACTTACGGCTCTTATCTCTTTGAGTTTTTACCCCGAAAAATTGATGCTCGCACTGCAGTCGTATACGGTGGTGGTTTTATTTCGGATGGTTACAATATATTTCCTTCCACTTAATGCGCCTGCAGATATCATACCGCTTAGAGACCCTTTCGTTGAATTGTTTGGAAACGGGAAGACTTTCTTAAGGGATCTGTTTTTCTCCGGTCACACGGCAACAATGTTTATCTTTTTTCTAACTGCGCAAAATAAAACATTAAAAGTAATTTTTTTAATAGGTACCGTTTTGGTAGGAGCTTGCGTTTTAATACAGCATGTTCACTATACAATCGATGTAGTTGTTGCACCTTTTGTAACGTACACAAGTTACAGAATTGCATTGCTTATTGATTGCAAAATAAGAGGTAATAAAACGTAGCCACAAGAGTTTACTTGCGGCTACGCATCAATTTATAACTTAACCATTTAAAGAGCTCATTGCCTTTTCCGGGTATCTTAAACCTCTTGCGGAACCTTTTGGAATTATCAAGTCTATCTTTTTCAAATCGTCTTCGGTTAAATTTACCTCCAGTGCTTTAACGTTTTCTTCGAGATATTTTACCCTTTTCGTTCCGGCTATAGGTACAATATAATCTTTCTGTGCAAGAACCCATGCAAGTGCAAGTTGGGAAAGTTTACACTTTTTCTCTTCAGCAACTTCTTCCAGCTTTTTTACAAGATTCAAATTATGCTGCATGTTTTCTTCATGAAAACGTGGTGAGTATTGTCTGAAATCGTTTTTAGATAAGTCGTCTAACGATTTGATCTTTCCCGTTAGGAAGCCTCTGCCGAGGGGACTGTAAGCGACAAATCCAATCCCAAGTTCGTCGCACGTATTCAGTATTTCATCTTCAGGGTCTCTCGTCCATAAAGAATATTCGGTTTGAAGCGCCGTGATTTTGTGGACTTTGTACGCTCTCCTTATTGTAGCCGGGGAAGCTTCGGACATTCCGAGAAATCTTACTTTTCCTTCTTTTACAAGTTCAGACATTGCACCGACTGTATCTTCAATGGGAGTATTCCTATCTACGCGATGCTGATAATAAAGATCAATTGTGTTGATGCCAAGACGTTTTAAGCTTGCTTCGCACGCCTGCCGTACGTATTCCGGTCTGCCGTTTATTCCAAGTCGCTCACCGTTCTTACCGCGTACATTTCCAAATTTTGTTGCAATTATTACTTTGTCGCGATAGGGTTTTAGCGCTTTACCAACGAGTTCTTCATTTGCGAACGGTCCATACATATCGGCAGTATCGAAAAAATTTATCCCGAGTTCGATTGCTTTGTGAATAGTTTTGATCGATTCCTCGTCGTTTCTCTCACCGTAAAATTCCGACATGCCCATGCATCCCAAACCTAAAGCAGAAACGGTCAAGCCGTCTTTTCCGAGGATTCTCTTTTCCATATAATCTCCTTTCAAAAAATTAATAGTGATATTACTGATTGTACATTGATAATGTTCCGCTTTACAAATGAAAGCCGGTTAATCTTTTTCTTCATAAGTTAACCGGGCAGCGGCATCCACACCGTGTAAGGTTTCAGGTAGTATTCCGAACTTTATATATATCGGTCTGATAAGCACTCTCATTTTAGGTAAATTAATTAAGAAATAGACAGCACTTATTACACAAAAAATGCCGCCTATTACCAAAGTTAATGATGCGCCGATCAAACCGGCGGCAGCACCGGCTAAAAGACTCCCGAATGGAGCCATGCCTCTAAATGACATTGCGTAAAGACTCATTACCCTGCCGCGTTTATCATTTTCAACAATCGTTTGGAGCATCGTATTGCTTCCCGCCAATTGAATCATCATTCCTATTCCCGTCATAAACATGAATACCAGTGAAAGAACAAGAACATGTGAAAGTGCAAAAGCAATTAACCCGGCACCGAAAACCAGGACGGCGTATGTTATCAATTTACCGAGCCCCAAAACACTTTTTCTGTTCATCAAAAAGATTGCTCCTGTTAAAGCTCCGAGACCTGAAGCCCCCATTAAGAATCCAAATAAATCGGCACCCCCGTGAAAAAAGTTTTTCACAAAAACAGGAGCTAAAATTCTAATCGGTGTTCCCATAAAGCTTACAACAGCTAATAGAAGAAGAATGGATTTTATCGGTGAAAATCCGAATGCATATTGAATCCCCTCTTTTAACTCTTTAAAGGTTTCTTTCTTTTTAGATGATGCAGGTTTATAAACCACGTCCATTTTCAATAGAGAGACGATTACTGCGATATAACTGATTGCGTTCAGCAGGAAGCACCAGCCTTCTCCGAATAATGAAATTAAAATGCCAGCTATCGACGGTCCGATAAGTCTTGCCGAATTAACCATACTGGAGTTGATAGCAATAGCATTGCCTAAATCTTCGCGGTTGTTACCGACCATTTCAACCATAAAAGACTGACGTGTAGGCATATCGAGTGCATCGAATATTCCCAGGATTACGCTGAGTGCAATAATTTCCCAAACCTGTATTGTATTTGTTAATACCAGTGCGGCGAGTACGAAGGCTTGAAGCATTGAAAGAGCTTGGGTGTATAAGAGTATTTTATGTTTATCAAGACGATCTGCAAGTACTCCGGCAAAAGGAGTTACAATTAAGATAGGGATCTGTCCTGAAAATCCTACTATCCCGAGCAGCAGAGCAGAATTTGTTAACCGGTAGACGAGCCAGGTTAATGCGATTCGCTGAACCCAGGTCCCTACAATTGAAATGCTCTGCCCGCTGAAAAAAAGTCTAAAGTTTCTATGTTTTAAAGCTCTAAGTGCAGCGAAGCGTCCTAAAAAATTTCCTTTCGAAACTTTACTTCCATTTTCCATTACTGAATATGTTTCCTGATAATACCTTTTCGATTTCCGCTATTCCGGAATAATTTTCTATCAACTTGTTTATTTTATATCTTTACCGACCGCTTTCTTGAGTGAGTACATATTGATAACATTTTCATACGATACTCTCAATTGCTGGAGTTCCGCTTCCGATAACGAAGTTTCGGCATCAATTAAATCGAGATTGGTGATTACACCGTTGTCGTATTGAATTTCCGCTCTCGAAACAGCCTGCTTAGCTTGCTCAACCTGCAATTCCGACGTTTGTATTTTTGATCGGCTGGCGTTTAAGTCGGCAACAGCCTGTTCAACCTCTGTTTGAATTTTTCTTTCCGTCTCCAATATTTTTGCAGACGAGGATCTAATATTTGCTTCGGCTTCTTCTACTTTTGCCTCTTTCAAATTTCCATTAAAAATGGGTATCGACGCATTAATACCTGCAGCCCAATTGCCTCTCAATACTTCGAGGTTGGGTTCATATCCGTTTTTAAAGCCGTAATTTGCTATTAGACTTAAATTCGGTCTATCGTTTATTGAAGCTACTTGTTTGGAAACCACCGCACTATTTTGAGCATCCCGTGCTAATTTCATTTCCGGTCTTTCTTGAAGTGCCTCTTCAAGCAAGGCGAGTGTATCGATTGACGATGAATCAACATTGAATTTTCCCGCAAGGGTTACTTCTTTGTCATGCGGCCATCCGAACAGGCTTCTCAAATATATTTTTGCTTTGTTTAGAGCATTCTGCAAATCAACTTTTTGGTTTTCTGCCGAAGCCACTCTTACTTTTGTAATTAGAATATCGAAGTCGGTAGCGCTTCCGCTTTCCACTTTCTTGCTTGTTATATCAATATGTTTTTTAAGTGTTTTTATTTGTTCGTCTTTTACGTCGATACTTTTCTCTAAAAACAAAATTGCATAGAAAGTATTTATAGTTTGGAACGTTAAATTATTTTTGATGAGATTCGTTTTGTCTTGAGCAGATAATTTATAAGAAACCGCCAAATCATAAAGTGCATCCCGTTTGCCGAAATCGTATACAAGCTGTGATGCGGTAATTGAAGCATTATAATTATTTGCCGGCGCCAACTCAAATCCAAAACCGCCAAATTCAATTGAAGGGATTGGACCAATTCGGGTATAAGAAAGATTTCCTTCAACCCGCGGATAATAAAAACTGTCATGCTCTTTTATTTTTGCTTCGGCAGCATTTACCTGCTCAAGTGCTTGTTGAAGCAGCGGTTGATTGGTTAATGTTAAGTTTATAGCATCTTTTAATGCCAGCGAATCTATTGCTGTATTCTGCGAATAGCAATTACTAAAGATAAACACACTTAGTAGAAATGTAACTGATAAGATTCTGTATTTCATATTGTATTCTCCGTTAATGAAATGGAATTACTCCATAGCCTCAACTTTTTTTGCTTTTTCTTTTTTATGATACTTTAGAAAGAATAAAGGAATAAAAATGAACAAAGTAATTATTGCGCCGACAAGAAAATCATCTGCTATTCCCTGCACAAATGCCTGCCCCGCAATATTTTGTCCTATTAATGCTTTCGCCTGCGTCATCGTTTCATTACCTGAACTGCCTACGGATTGTTGAATGAAATATCTAAGACCATAGACAATGTGTTTAAAAACCGGTGAGTTTTGGTTTACAGCTTGACTGTACATTTCAGAATGGTAAATAATTCTTCTTGTTAAGAATGTGCCGAGAATTGCTACTCCGAAACTTCCGCCCACCTGTCGTATTGTATTGAACAAACCCGTAGCCTGAGCCATTTTTTCTTTCGGTATATCGTTAATTGCAATTGTACTTAACGGTATGAACATGAAGCCGAGCCCGAATCCTCTAATAACAAGCGGCAGCATTATATCCCCATATTCCGACTGAAGCGATAAATCCTTGTATAGATACATACTAAAAAATGTCAGAACGATACCGATGAAAACCGGGATTTTTGGATTTACTTTATCGGATAATTTTCCAGCAACAGGTGACATGATCGCCTGGATTATTCCTACCGGAAAAAATACAAGTCCGGCTTGCAGTGCAGTATAGCCAAGCGAATTTTGAAGATATAACGGTAACAGAAAAGCATTTCCGAAGAAAGCAAGTCCGAATATAAACAGCATAATATTCGCCATGCCGAAATTTCGGTTTTTTAAAATCTTGAGATCGACGATAGGATGTTCAACCGTTAGCTCTGTAACAATGAAGATTACAAAGCTTATAAATGAAATTGCAAAACAAGTCAGTATGAAATTGGATGTCCAACCGCCGGTATTCCATGCTGCGTTGCCGTCGGATAATGCGAGCAGAAGAAAGACCAGGAAAGCCGTCATTGAAATAAAACCGAGCAGGTCGAACGATCGGGTTTCTTCAACTTTATATTCTCTTAGAACTATAAGGGAGGCTATCATTGCTAAAATTCCAATCGGAACATTAATATCAAAAATTGCATGCCAGCTGAATGTGTCTATTAAATAGCCGCCGAACATAGGTCCCAATGAAACAGATGAAGCTGCCGCAACACCCCAAAATCCTAGAGCCATTCCTCTTTGTTCAGGTGGGAATTCTCTTGTAACTATTGCCATACCGACAGGCATAATAAAGCCCGCACCGGCACCCTGTAAAACTCTAAAACCGATTAACATATTTTCATTCGTTGACAAACTGCAGAAAAGAGAACCGACGGTGAACAACAGAAGTCCTAAGAAGTAAGTTTTTTTATAGCCGAGGTGATCGGCAATCCAGCCGGACGAAGGAAGTACGACGGCAAATATCAATAGGTATGCGGTCAATACCCATTCAATTTTGTCAACACTCACTCCGAAAGCCGCCATCATTTTTGTCAAAGCAACGTTCACTATTGTAGCATCGAGCACCGCCATGAATGTACCCATCATTATATTTGCCAAAACGAACCAGCGGTAGGATGGATGAGCCTGCAGATTGGAAATTTCAATAGACTCGTTATTTATATTGTTTGCCATTGATCAATTTGCCTTAATTTTAATTTCTACCGACATCCCGGGTAAAAGTCTCATATTAGTCGGCGGATCGACTTGCAAGGAAGGATTATCGGGCTCAATGGAAATTTTTATCGGGACTCTTTGAGTTACTTTTGTAAAATTTCCAGATGCATTGTTCGGTGGAATCAACGAAAATTGTGCGGCAGTGTTTGTGCCTACTTTGAGAATCTTTCCCGAAAAACTATGATCCGGGTATGAGTCTACACTTATCTCTACTTGTTTCCCTTCAGAAATGCGATGTAGATCCGTTTCTTGCAAATCTGCAGTAACCCAAACACTGTCCAAATCATAAATGGATAAAATAGGCTGACCTGGTTGAACGATATCACCTACGAGCAGCCATTTTTTTGCAACAACTCCATCCATAGGAGAAGTGATTATTGTGTTTTGCAATTGAGTACTTATTACACCAAGCTGTGCATTTGCCGCACCAACTCTTGAAATATCAATATCAAGTTGAGCCTGGGTAATCTGAAGGTTTTTTTGTGCATGATCGTATTGTTCTTTTGGAATTACATTGCTTTCAAATTGTGCTTTTGCTCTTTCAAAATCATCTTGAGCTTTCGAGAGATTTACTTTTGCAAGTTGAATTGTCTGCTGAGCCAGATTTAGAGGTGCTACGGCCTGATTTTTTTGTGCACTTAAATCTGTGGATTCCAGCCGGATGAGTACTTCCCCTTTTTTAACAGCATCTCCTTCATCGGCATTTATTTCAATAATTCTTCCCAGCATTTTGGAACTAAGTGATAATCTATTACTATCGATATAAGCATCATCAGTTGTAACATATTGACGAGTACCCTGGTACCAAATCCACCCGGCATATATACACGCCGCTATAAGAATTAGGGCGAGCCAAAAGCGTTTCATTTTGAAAATGGATTTCTTCTGCTTTAATTCCGAAGCTTTTGGTTCATTTGCGTTGTTGTTGTCCATATTGTTATTCCTTTTTATTTTCTATTCCTTTTAAAATTAATTCGACAGAAATCATCATCTCCTGTTTCAATTCCTGTAAGCTTTCATCTGGCATCCTATTTCCTTTAAGTGATTTGATCACACGTAGTCTTAAGCCGTGCAGGATATGCAGGAAAACTCTAACAGTATTTTCATCTAGATCGGATCGGAAACTTCCGGTCCGTTTTCCTTCGTCAAAAATTTTTTTGATGAGCTCAACTTCTTTGTCTTCAAAGTCTTTGAATATCTTTTGAAACATCGCTTTCGATTCAAAGAACGAGTGCACAGATAGCGTACCCAGGTTGACAAGCTCCTGGAAAAATTCGAGCCGTTTGACTACGTATTTTTTTAACTTTTCTTCTGCGCCGATCTCCTTTGCCACAAGTATATTAATTTCATCAACGAACTCTGTTTGTTCCCGTTCCATTACCGAGCGGAACAAATCCTCCTTTGTAGGGAAGTAATAATAAAGAGAAGCTTTACCGAGTTCTACGTCGCCGGCAATCTCATCCATTGTTACTTTCGAGAACCCGAAATGAGCGAAGCGATTCCGAGCAGCTTCAATTATTATTTTTTCTTTTAATTTCTCGTCACTCATATTAAATATTCGACTATTTTACTTGAAAGGTCGAAAACTATAAAAATATTCATTTAAGGACAAGAGGTCGGGGAATATTTTTTATTAATCTTCAAAATGATGAGTTAGCCATTTGTTTAGATGTTTTTGAGAGCTTTTTACAAAGAATATTCTCATTGATGCTATTGAGAATGATCTCATTTTCAATTTTGAAAAAACAATAACCTTTTTATACCAAGTTTTTTGCCGATTCAACTTCAAAATAGAGATGATCATCGAAAGCAAGCCCGTTCTTGCTTAGGCAAGCTTTTTGATGCATCTACATAAATTAGTTGAAGAAGATTACTCACATAATTTAAGGAGTTTATCAAAATGATGGTTATAACCGAAGATTGCATCAATTGTTCTGCTTGTGTTGACGAATGCGAGCACAGTGCAATTTATAACGCCGGCGAAGAATATACAGTTAACGGCGAAATACGTCCTCCGATGTCGGAAGATCTCACGTTTATAGTTACTGAACTTTGCGATGAATGTAAATCATGTGTTGAAGTATGTGCTACTGATGCAATAATAGAGCAATAAATTCCTTCTTATCCACTTTTTGCAGAAACACCCCGGCTGTTGTTGGTAGTTTATTCTTAGTCGGGGTGTTTTTGTTTTAAATAACTTAGTTTATAGAATCAATATGAGGTTGAATTTTATTCATGAGATGGTATTTGGGAACTGCACCTATAACAGAATCAACCAGCTTACCGTTTTTGAAAATCCCGAGTGTGGGAATACTCATAATTCCGTAGTTGGAAGCGGTCTGAAAGTTTTCATCAGTATTTAGTTTTACTACCTTTAATTTTCCATCAAGCTCGGTTGCAATTTCTTCAACAACCGGTGCAACTATTCTGCAAGGTCCGCACCACGGTGCCCAGAAATCTACAAGTACCGGTAAATCCGATTGTAAAACTTCCGCTTGAAAATTAAAATCGGTTCCTTCAGTTATGTTTTTCATCTTTATCTCCGTTTTTGTTTGGGGATAAGATGCCGGTAAGAATGAAAGGATTCTGGAATTGTTATTGGAAAAATGATACTAGTTCAGAAAGCGAATTTATTGTTTGAAATTCCGACGGGTTTTCATTTTTAGAGGAAGTTAATTCGTGATCTGTATAATTTGATTTGCTATTACGGGAGATCAGAATCGGTTTTATTCCTGCCGATAAAGCTCCCTGAATGTCATCCTGGATGCTGTCGCCAACATATATTACTTCTTCAGGATGTAGATTCATTTCGGATAATGCCAATCTAAAAATTTCCGGTTGCGGTTTTTTGCAGTTTGCTTCGTCCGATATTATAATTTTTTCGAAAAGATTCTCAAGCCCGGTTTCTTTAAGTAATTTTCTTATATGAGGTGAGTGATCAAAGTTTGTGATGAGTGCGAGTCTTTTATTTTCTTTTAATTTGCCAAGTACGTTCAACGCATCATCTGCAAGTTTTACATATTGCTGCCAAGTCCCGACTGTATCGTTTGCAATTTTTTTTAATTTCTCTTTCGGAAGGCTGATTCCTATACTTTCAAACCCATGCTTTATTTTTGTTTCATAGGTGGTGAGTTCGTTTATTGAATCTTTTTTTATGTCTGATTCCAAAATGTCCTTGCATATCTTTTCTACGGCGGTGAGATCAATTTCTTTTTCTTTCTTGATTATATTATAGTAAGCATTAACCCAGTCTGTATTAGCTTTGTCAAAGTTGTTAAAAACCAAAAGTGTACCGTAGAGATCGAAAAAGATCGCCTTAATTTGAGAAAATGAGATTATGTTACTTTTGTTCTTCATTCAATAATTTTATCACTTCCTCGTGAATCGATCCGCCGGTTGCAACAATGCTGTCTCCGGTTACGGCATCGCCTCCGTAGTAATCCGTTATTTTTCCGCCGGCACCGTTTATAACGGGGATAAGCGCAAGCAAGTCCCATTTATTCATTATGGGATCGATCATTATATCGGCATAACCGGTAGCAACAAGATAATATCCGTAACAATCACCCCACATCCTATAGAGCTTCACTTTCCTCATTAGGTTTTCAAAATTTTTTAACTTTTGATATTTCTCGATATTTAAATGATCTGTCGCAAGTAAAACTGCATTCTCAACTTTATTGCATTTTCTTACGTTAACCTTTTTATTATTTAAAGTTGTAATTGAATTATCACCAATTAAAAATTCATTCATGATAGGCTGATTAATTACGCCCAAGATCGGTCTGTCGTTTTTCAATAAGGCAATTAGAGTCCCAAAAGTAACGGCACCGCAGATAAAACTTTTTGTACCGTCGATCGGGTCGAGCACCCATTTGTATTCGGAATCGGAATTATAGTCTCCGAATTCTTCGCCGATTATTCCGTGTTTAGGGAACTCTTTCATGATGAGTTCTCGCATTCGCTCTTCAGATTTTTTATCGGCAATTGTTACGGGGGTCTGATCTGCTTTCTGATCGACGGTGATATTAGTACGGAAATATTTCTTTATTATGCCGCCGCTTTCATCTGCAAGTATCCCGCAGAATTTTTTTAGGTCATTTAGATTTTCCATAAACCCGGTGACTCCGGTCATTGTCAAAAAGGTAATATCGATTACATTTACAATTCAAAGTTATTATATTCGAAAGCCAAATTCGATAGTATATTATGACGATTATACCTGCGAGCAGGTCAAATATTGCCAAAGCTGCCAATACAATTAAAAAGGGAGGACTTGTTGCATTTCCGACCGAAACGGTATATGGATTAGGCGCTAACGGTTTCGATCCTATTGCCGTGGCAAAAATTTTTGAAGTAAAGAGACGTCCGGCATTCAATCCTCTTATTCTGCACGTTTCTGACAAAAGAATGCTGCGGCGAATTTCCAATTACAAAAATGATTTGCTTGAACTACTTATAAAAAAGTTTTGGCCCGGTCCGTTAACAGTTGTTATTCCTAAAAATAAAATAGTGCCTGAAATTGTAACCGCCGGTAACCCGACGGTGGCTGTAAGAATGCCGGATCATAAAATTGCTCTTGAATTGATTGAAAAATGCGGGGTGCCTATTGCAGCGCCGAGCGCAAACGATTTCGGCAAATTAAGTCCTACCACTGCAGAACATGTTGAAAAACAGCTTAAGGGTAAAGTCGATTTGATTTTAGATGGGGGAAGATGTTCTGTCGGAGTCGAATCGACAATAATTAAAATTGATGATGATGGGATTCAATTACTTCGTCCCGGGGGTATGCCCGTTGAGAGCATTGAGGAGTATACCGGAAAGCTGAGGAGAAAAGGGGGTTCAACTGATAAACCCTTGTCACCCGGACGGCTCCCGTTCCATTATGCACCTAATATTCCAATTGCTTTTTTGAACAAGAAGGAAATTGGAAATCACGAAAGGAAAAGATTGGGGGCTATCTTTTTTAAAGAGAATAAAAACATCAATGCCAATTTTGCTTCCGTTAAAATATTGACTCCAAACGGTGACATGAGAGAGGCGGCGACAAACTTATTTTCTTTTCTTCACGAACTGGAAAATGAGAATCTCGATTTGATCCTGGTCGAAAAGATAGAAGAAACGGGACTTGGCGTTGCAATAATGGATCGCTTGAAAAAGGCGGTAAAAAGATATTCCTGTTTATAAAAATATTTTGAAATTTTTGTTCAAATTTTGCAACGCAAATATTATTTTACTTTTCAACTAACATATTTTAATTAAGGGAAGAATCTGTGGAAGAAATTCAAGGCAAGTACAAAAAACTTTTTTGGGAATTGAAGGACGCAATTTTCGAAAGTACACCAGACGGTAAACTAACCGAACTAAATCCTTCGGGCTATGAATTATTCGGATTAAAGCCGGACCACCCGCTCGATAAAGTCGATATTGCAAATGAATTGTATGTTCATCGGGAAGACAGGGAGCGTTTCAAAGAGAAGCTTGAACGCGACGGTTATGTAAAAGACTATGAGATTGAAATTAAAAAGGGCAACGGCAAAACCGTAACTGTGTTGGAAACAGCAATGGCGGTTAG
Organism: uncultured Melioribacter sp.; assembly: GCA_964600175.1. Classification (GTDB taxonomy): domain Bacteria; phylum Bacteroidota; class Ignavibacteria; order Ignavibacteriales; family Melioribacteraceae; genus Pyranulibacter. The sequence continues at coordinate 12,823 of CAZRIQ010000020.1, forward strand.
GGATGGGGGTAATAAGATAGTAGCGTACCGGGGTATTCTAAAAGACATAACTGAAGCGAAGAAATACGAGAGACAACTGAAGAGTTTAATAACCGAGATGGCAGATCTTAACGATCAGCTAAAACATTCCGAAGAAGAATTGAAAAATTTGAATGCATCCAAGGATAAATTTTTCTCGATAATTGCTCACGATTTGCGCAGTCCTTTCAGTTCCATCCTGAGTTTCGCCGAATTCCTCATCGAAGACATTGATGAGTTGACCAAGGAAGAGCTTGTTTCTTTTTCCGGCAAGATTCACGAAGCGGCAAAGAATGTGTTCGGGCTGCTTGAAAATCTTCTTCAATGGTCGCGTATTCAGTCAGGTAAAATTCAGTACGAACCGATTCACTTTAACATGGTACGTAAAACCGACGAGGTTATTGCACTTATGAAAAACAATGCTGAGAATAAAAACATATCGGTTTTGAATGAAGTGACGAACGATTCAATTGTATTTGCAGATGAAGATATGATTTTTTCGGTAATGCAGAACTTACTTTCCAACGCAATCAAGTTTACCAAACCGGGAGGTGCAATTAAAATCAGTTCCAAGATAAAAGAGAAAACAATAGAATTTTCAATTGCCGATAACGGTGTTGGTATCAAGGAAGATGATATTAATAAACTTTTTAGACTTGACGTTAACCTCTCAACATACGGTACAAATGATGAGAAAGGCAGCGGCTTGGGACTCATCCTTTGTAAAGAAATGATCGAAAGAAATGAAGGGAAAATTTGGATTAAAAGCGAAGAGGGAGTAGGTGCGACGTTTACTTTTTCGCTGCTCAGAAGTTAATGAACTTTTTAGCAAAACGGCTTTCTTGGTATTAAAACTACGACGATTTTTATATTAGTCATTACTGCATTATTCATCTCCTTGCGTTACAAACCCCATTTGGGTAAGTTTCTTTTAGTGTTCATCTTTTTTAATTACATTTTTGTAAAACTTTCCCGCCGATACTCGGTGGTTAAACAAGGAAAAAGTAATGCCTTTAAAGAAAACAAACAGTGAGCCGTCTTTTTATCAAAATGTTCTCTACTTTTTTGATAAAGCATCGGCATTTACTGGACATCCGGCAGGTTTGCTGGAGCAGATCAAGGTCTGTAACTCTGTTTATCGAATGAGATTCCCGATAAGATTGGGAAACGGAAATTACGAAGTTGTGGAAGCCTACCGTGCCGAACATAGCCATCATAAAATGCCGGTCAAAGGAGGAATAAGATTCAGTTCTGCGGTTGACCAAGATGAAGTAATGGCACTTGCCGCGCTGATGACATTTAAGTGTGCCGTAGTTGATGTTCCTTTCGGAGGTGCAAAAGGAGGAATTAAAATAAATCCCAAAAATTATTCGGTTGATCAACTCGAAAAAATAACGAGGAGATACACAGCCGAATTAATTAAAAAGAATTTTATCGGTCCATCGATTGATGTGCCTGCACCCGATTACGGTACCGGTGCGAGAGAAATGGCATGGATAGCCGATACTTACGCTGCGATGAATCCGGAAAAGCCCGATGTGGAAGCTTGTGTTACCGGGAAACCGGTTTCACTTGGAGGTGTTAGGGGAAGAACTGAAGCAACCGGGCTTGGTGTGTTTTATGCATTGAGAGAAGCGGTTGGTATTGCCGAAGATATGAAGAAGATCGGAATGGCAACCGGGATGGAAGGAAAGAAAGTT
>CAZRIQ010000021.1:0-1895 GCA_964600175.1 uncultured Melioribacter sp.
CGCCTGCGATCCCGGTTGGGATAGTTGGCAAGAAGCAGTCAAATGTTTTAGGGCTTTTACACAATTTAACCGTCGAACCATTCGTTGATGTTAAATCGATCGAGAACCTTTTCATTTTAATGACGCAACCTGATAAACAGATCATGGAATTAGAGGAGAAGTTTCACAAATAATGTATTTGAGATTTTTGAAACCACTGTTATATGTAATTTTACTAGTAGTTATTCAACTGGTAGTAGTTCCATTAATATCGGTAGATGGGATTGCTCCCAATCTTCCTCTCATTGTTATAATATATTATACTTTAATTTATGGTCAATTATTCGGGACTTTATTCGGATTTATTTCAGGGTTAATTTTTGATTTGGCTTCAGGCGGATTGTTGGGTGCTTCAATGTTTTCTTATACTATCTCGGCATTTTTGTGCGGTTACTTTGCTAATGATAATAAGGTCGATCAGAATACGCGCTCTTATATTTTTGCGGTAATTGTGTTTGTCGGTTCGGTAATTAATTGTTTTATCTATTCCGCTATTTCTATTTCGGTAAGGGAAGTTGGATTCTTGTTCTTATTTTTTAATACCGGTATTTTCCCGGCAGTCTATACCGCGCTTTTCAGTTTTACTATATTTTTGTTTAAGCCCAAGAGAGGTTTGCTGTGAATGATTCGTTATTTGGATCAGGTGTTAGAAAAAGTATTTTGTACTTCGTTATAATCGGTTTTACCGCCGTTCTTATATTGCAGCTTTTCAGTATGCAGATATTGGAACATCCCAAGTATAGTATCAAGTCCGAAGAGAACAGCATTAAACCTATTTATCAAACTGCACCGCGCGGAATCTTTTTCGACCGGAATTACGATGTACTAGTGGGCAACAAGCCTTCGTTTACTCTTAGAATTATTCCTGCAAATTATGATCAAAAACTTAATAAATATATTGAACCGGTAATCGGTGCGAGTCCGGGTTACATTTCCAAACTTTTAAAAAATAACAATTCGTACTCAAAGTATATTCCGGTAAAGATAAAGAAGGATGCCGACTTTAAAATGATTGCATGGTACGAGGAGAATGCTGAGAATCTTCCAGGTGTTGACTATGTAATTGAAACGCAACGCGATTATTCTTTCGGCGTGAATGGCTCACATATGTTTGGGTATACAAAAGAAATACCGGCTGACTTGTTAAAGAGAAGAAAAAACGAATATGACATGGGTGATAATATCGGCTTCAGCGGATTGGAAAAAACATACGAAGATGTTCTTAAAGGTGAAAAAGGTGTTGAGTATATATTGGTCGATGCAAAGCAGAAAACGATCGGCAGATATAAAGACGGTGTCGATGATAGAGGCGCAGTTAAAGGTTACGATCTTGTTTTATCTATTGACAAAGATGCGCAGATGGTTGCCGAAAAAGAATTTAAAGACAAGAGAGGTGCATTGGTAGCTGTCGATCCTACGAACGGTGAAATTCTGGCATTCGTAAGTGCACCGCAATTTAACCTTGCGGATTTTGCTTCGGTTACTTCTTCGGAAATTTGGAACCGACTCTACAACAATGAAGACAAACCGCTTTTCAATAGAGCAACGATGTCTATCTATTCACCCGGTTCTACTTATAAACTGGTGGAAGCTGCTGCCGCATTGGAAGAGGGAATCATCACACCGGATTTTAAAGTTAATTGCCGTGGTGGTTTTCAATTCGGTGATAGATTCTTTAAATGTCTTCATGTTCACGGCACAGTTAACCTAATTACCGCCATTGAGAAATCCTGCAACACTTACTTTTACCAGCTTGCTCTAAAAATCGGGTTGAAAAAATGGGCAGAGTATTCCCACCGTTTTGGATTCGGACAAAAAACCGGTTTACGTAATAGTCAATCCTGAGCACAGTCTGG
>CAZRIQ010000021.1:1905-14519 GCA_964600175.1 uncultured Melioribacter sp.
AAAAACCGGTTTGGATATTGCTGAAGAAAATTCAGGTTTAGTTCCAGATCAAGCTTATTACGACAAGGAATTCGGAAAGGGTCGTTTCCCAAGAGGTATTTTGGTGAGTCTTGGAATTGGTCAAGGCGAGTTAAGCGTAACGCCGGTTCAGCTTGCACAATATGTGGCTCTCTTTGCAAACTATGGCAAGACTGCGAAGCCGCATTTTGTGAAAGGATTCCTAAAAAATAGAACGCATGAGTATATTCCTGTAAAACCACAATATTTTGATGTGGGAATAAGTAGGAAAACATTTGATATTGTTAGGGAAGGAATGTACAAGGTTGTGAATGGTGAGGGAACCGCTACAAACATAAGAATGCCGGATATTGCAATTGCCGGCAAAACCGGTACCGCTCAAAACCCGCAAGGTAAAGAGCACTCCATTTTTGTTGGATTTGCACCGTTCGAACATCCTAAAATTGCAATTGCAGTTTTGGTAGAGAATGCAGGTTACGGAAGTACGGTTGCTGCTCCAATTGCGAGAGATGTAATAAAAGCCTACCTGGAAAAAGGAGACAAGCAGAATAAAAACGATTCAAAAGATCTGATGGCAAATGCAATTCCGGTTTCGGAAAAGTATAAGCAGGAGACAAACCGACTTGCAAATTAATTACAAACTTCAAGATAAATTCGATTTAGCCATTTTCATTCCTACCATTGTATTGGTAATAATTGGTTTGATGGCAATCTTCAGTGCTACTTATAACCAGCCGTATGCTGCAGGTAACTTTCAAAAGCAGCTGATCTCTGCAATTATTTCCCTCGTGTTGTTAATTATAATTTACTTTTTGCCTCCTGTAAGTATTAAAGGGATGGCACTACCTGCATATATCGTTTCAATTATATTTCTGGTTGGTGTTCTTGTTATGGGAAGAACGGTTTACGGTTCGAGAAGCTGGCTGAATTTTGGACCATTTGGTTTTCAACCGAGTGAATTTGCCAAACTCGGAATGATTCTTTTCATGTCTCATTGGCTCACAAATAAAAAAGAAGATATAAATAATATCAAAGATATCGGTGTTGCACTCGTTATCGGTTTTGTGCCCGTTGCACTTATTCTTCTCGAACCGGATATGGGCACTGCAATTGTATTTGTGATAATAACAATCTCAATTCTGTTTTGGAGCGGAATAAGTTTGTTTGCAATGTTTGTTGTTCTTTCTCCCGGCATGGTGATATTTGCCTCTCTGTTTGGTACCGTTTCGTTTGTCGCCTCGTTGGTGATTGTGCTGGTATGTCTGTTCTTCTTCAAAAGAGATCTATTTAATAGTGCAACAATTTTTGTAATGAATTTAGCTTCAGGCTTTTTCTTCGACTATGCCTATCGAATTCTGAAGCCTCATCAACAAAAAAGGATTGAAACGTTTTTGAATCCGAATGCCGATCCGCTTGGTTCCGGATATAACGCACTTCAAGCGAAGGTTGCAATCGGTTCGGGAGGAATTCTCGGTAAGGGGTATCTTCACGGCAATCAAACGCAGCTTCGTTTTATACCTGAACAATGGACCGATTTCATTTATTGTGTAATCGGTGAAGAGTTCGGCTTTATCGGAAGTGTTGTTGTGATCGCTTTGTTTGTTATATTATTTTTAAGATTGTTGAAATTATCGAGCACGGCTAAAGATAAGTATCATGCTCTTGTTATTATCGGTGTTTTGTCTATGTTCTTTGCGCATTTTGCAATTAATATCGGAATGAACATTGGTGTAACTCCGGTTATCGGTTTACCGTTGCCTTTTTTGAGTTATGGGGGAAGTTCTCTAATAGTCAATATGATGTTGATAGGGATTGTATTGAATATTTATAGAAATAGAAAGATGCATACTTAGGAAGGATATCCTGATCATAAATAGAAAGAGAAATGACAGCTCAACAAAAATTACAAGATAGGATCAACAAGAATTTTCACATCTGTGTAGGATTGGATACCGACACCGCGAAGATTCCTCCTCATTTGCTAAGATCGTCAAACCCGGTTTTGGAATTCAATAAGGTAATTATTGAAAATACATTTCGTGAAGCCGCTGCTTATAAAATTAATTTTGCATTTTATGAAAAAGACGGGTTAAGCGGAATTGAGAATTTGATTAAGACAAGAGAGATGATTCCGGGCGATCTTCTTGTAATTGGAGATGCGAAGCGGGGAGATATCGGAAACACATCATCGATGTACGCTAAATTTATTTATGACGAATTAAAATTTGATGCGGTAACTTTACATCCTTATATGGGATACGATTCTGTCCAGCCCTTTTTAGATTATGGAGAAAAATTGAATTTCATTCTTGGTCTTACTTCGAATAAAAGTTCAAACGATTTTGAAAAATTAGAATTAGCCGGTGGTAAACTTTTGTACATGAAGGTCATCGAAAAGATAAATGAGTGGAATTCCAATAAAAATTGCGGGATTGTGTATGGGGCTACGAATCTTGAGGATCTGAAGAACGACGTTTCTCTGTTTGGTGATTTGCCTGTTTTATTACCCGGCGTCGGTATACAAGGGGGCAGTTTGGAAGATGTAACCAAACTTTTTGTAGAAAACGGCAGGAACAATTTCATCATAAATATCAGCAGGGCTTTGATCTACGCCGACGACACACTTCAATTCGGACAAGTGGTAAAGAATTATATAACCACTCACTCGGAAGCAATTCAAAAAATAATCGAACATAATTAATAGCATTTCCATTTGTAATGTGCTAAATTCAAAACACACTTTATTCACCTGTTATTTATCTGCTCTGTTTGAAGTAATTAGTTCCAAACAGAAGAACATTATTCGGGTAGGTTAATGAGCCCAGAAACAAAGATTTATGAAGAGCAGCTTTACGAGATTTGGGAAAAGCAAGATTACGAAGGTTCCCTCCATACAATATCCGGCGATGAAATAGAAGTGCTTGATCTGGGAGTTAGGAATGCCGATACGGCTGGACCTGACTATAGAAACGCGCGCATTAGAGTTGGTAATCTTACTTTTGTCGGAGATATTGAAATTGACTGCGATTACTCCGATTGGAAAGTTCATGGTCATAATATAGACAGTAAATACAATAAAGTTATTATCCACGCTTCGCTTAATAATAGAAACAACCATCCTTATGTGTACACTCGTGATGGTAGAAAAATTCCCACAATATGCATGAAACATTTTATAAGTAGCGATACTTTGGACGGACTTGCCGAAAAAAAGAAGACCAGGAGTTACGGCGAAAACCACAACTTGAAATGTCATCAATTAAGCGAAAATGTTCTGAAAGAGGAAAAAGAAAAATTTCTTTCGACTCTCGGTATAGAAAGGTTTAATAAGAAGTGTAAGAAAATTTATAACAGGCTGAAAGAATTAAAGTTCATCAAGGAATTGCATATAAAGGAACCTGTTGTTTCTTACGAGTTGTCGTCAAAGTTTCATGAAAGGGATTTTTTGCACGACGATTTTAAGGACAGGGAAATATGGCAGCAATTATTATACGAACTTGTGTTTGAAGCTTTGGGGTATTCAAAGAATAAAAAAATAATGATGAACCTTGCTCAGCACTCCAAAGTCGATTACCTGAATAAAATTGAAAAAGACGGTGTATTAGTCGATAGGTATGAATCGGTATTGTTTAATATTTCCGGTCTAATCCCGAAAGCCGAAACTATCAAAGAGAAAGAAACTTCGGATTATGTTGAGTTGCTGAACCTTCATTGGAAGTCTTTCAATCATTTATACGACGGTGAATACCTTGACGAAGCACAGTGGCATTTCTTTAGGCTTCGACCTCAAAACTTTCCTACAATTAGAATTGCTGCCGGTGCAAGAATATTGAACGAAATACTCAATAACAATTTGTTCGGAAAGATAACGAAAAAGATAAACGAGATAAGAAATTTGACTATTCTCATAAATTCGCTTCGCTCCTTGTTTGTTATTAAATCGGGAGGATACTGGCGCAGTCATTTTATTTTTGATCAGCGTACCGGTAATGAAATAAAGTATTTTATCGGCGCATCGAGAGCCGACGAAATTATCGTGAACGTTGTGCTGCCTCTTTTCTCGATTTACTACGAAGTTTTCGGCAATCCGAATCAATCGAAAAAAATATTGAAGATGTATGATATATTTAACCAGCGTTCGGATAACAATTTGATTGTCGAAGTTGCATCTTCACTCGGGTTAACCGACGATGTAAAACGAACGATCATAGCCCAAGGAATGATTGAATTGTTTAGAAATTATTGTTCGAAGAATAAATGTCTTGAGTGTGAAATTGGAAAGGTTGTTTTTAATTAGTTCTGCCGGTAAGTTTTTTTATCTCATCTCTTAATTTAGCTGCCCGTTCATAATCTTCTTTTTCAATCGCTTCTCTTAGTTGATCCTGTATTTGAGCCAACCTTGTTTCGTGTCCGGGTCTAACCGGTTCTTTCTTCTCAGTTTCTTTGCCCATGAATTGGTCGTCTATTTCATCCTTATCATCGCTTGACGGAATGAAAGCCGCTATTTTCATTACTTCTTCGGCAACATATAACGGCGCTCCGGTTCTTACCGCCAAAGCAATTGCATCGCTCGGTCTTGAATCGATTTCATTCGACAGCGAAGAAACTTCAATTTTAATTTTGGCAAAGAAAGTGTTGTCACGCAGCTCGTTGATAATAACTTCGCTGATTGTACCTCCTAAAAGGTCGATCATATTTTTCAAGAGATCATGGGTTAAGGGTCTCGGCGGTTTTATGCCTTCAATTTCCAATGCAATAGACTGGGCTTCAAACGATCCGATAATTATCGGGAGTCTTCTTGCACCGAAAACTTCTTTTAGCAAAAGTGCGTATGCCCCCCCGGTAGAGGGGCTCGCAGATAATCCTAATATTTCTACTTGAACCTTGTTCAAACTTATCCTTTAACCTTTTTCAGCTCTTCGATTAAAGCAGGTACGACTTCAAAAATGTCGCCGGCAATTCCGTAATCCGCTACTTGAAAGATTGGTGCGTCTTTATCTTTATTTATTGCAACAATAAATTTCGATGAACGCATACCCGCAAGATGTTGAATGGCACCGGAAATTCCAAGTGCTACATAAAGAGTAGGGGAAACTGTTTTACCTGTCTGACCAACTTGTTCGCTGTGAGGTCTCCACCCGGCATCGACTACCGCTCTTGAAGCGCCGGTAGCCGCTCCGAGAACTGATGCAAGATCTTCAACCAAATTAAAATGTTCCGGGCCTTTCAAACCCCTTCCGCCCGAAACAATAATGTCTGCTTCAGCAACATCAAGTTTACCTTCAGACTTTTTCACTTCGGATACTTTTTCGGAAAGGTTGGGATTGTCGATTTCAACTATGGAAACTTCAGCTTTTGCATCCGTCGGTTCACCGGCATTGAAAACATTCGGGCGAATCGTAAATACTTTTTTGTCCGAAGTCAATTTTACGTCGAGCAAAGCTTTACCTGCATAAACCGGTCTGGTAACCGTTATTGTCCCACCTTCGTAATTAAACGCGATGCAATCTACCGCAATTCCCGCCTCCACTTTAGCTGCAACTCGTGGGGCAAGATCCTTACCAAGAGCAGTGTTTGGAAAAATCAAAATATCAAAACCGTTTTCCTGGAAATGCTTTGCAGTTAAATCTTTGTAAGCGGAAGCTGAGTAATTTTCAAGCTGACTGTTTTTATAATGTGTTACTTTGCCAGCACCGTAACCGCCTAGTTTGTCAAGCTCATTTATATCGTTCCCGACCGTAATAGCTTCAACACTTCCAGAAAGTTTAGATGCAGCATCACTTGCTAATTTTGCAGCTTCCAACGAAGATTTTTTTATTTTTCCGTTTCTTTGTTCGATGAATACTAAAATTTTATTTGCCATGATTTTTTCTCCCTAAATTACTTTTGCTTCTTCTTTCAACAATCTAACCAATTCCGGGACAGCACTTGCATCTGTTCCTATAATCTTACCGGGCTGTTTGGCATCCGGTTTTCTCATGGCTAATATTTCTAATTTGTTCTCCGCTGCGGATGGTTGTTTTTCTTCAATTACCTTTTTCTTTGCTGACATTATTCCTTTGAGCGATGCATAACGCGGTTCGTTCAAACCTTTCTGGGTTGTAATTATTGCAGGGAGTGATGTCTCGACAACTTCTTTTCCGCCTTCAATTTCTCTTTCAGAAGTAATTTTGTTTCCTTCGATTTTGAAATCGACGACTACGGTTACGCAATTATAACCGAGAATTTCTGCAGTCATTTGTCCGACAATTGAATTATCATAATCGACCGACTGTTTACCGAAGAACACGAGTTCCGCATTTTGATTTTTAATTTCTTCGGCTAAAGCAGCCGCAACCGAATTTGAATCTCTAAAATCATCGTCTTTAAGAAGAACCGCACTGTCGATTCCCATCGCAAGAGATTTACGAATAGTTTCTTTTGAAGTTTCACCCCCAAGAGTAATTACAACAGTCTCGCCGCCTAATTTTTCTTTTGTCTTTAATGCTTCTTCAATTGCAAATTCATCGTAAGGATTAATAATGTAGGTTACACCGTTTGGATCAATTGATTTTCCGTCAGCACCGATCACGATTTTTGCCGCTGTATCCGGGACGTGACTGACGCAAACTGCTATTTTCATTTAACCTCCTTGATAGCAAAATTTTGAACAATATACCTATAGATCGAGCAAAATTCAAAGCACAATATACTAAAATTTATTTTTGTGCTTCAATTTCATAAATTAATAACTAAACTTGAAACTGCATTTATGAATGACCAAAAAACCAACGTAGAAATTCAACCTGAAGTAGAAGAAGAAACAACAGTAGCGACTGCGTATAAAGTAGTTTTGTACAACGATGACTGGCATACATTCGAAGAAGTTATTAATCAATTGATTAAAGCTGTAAAATGCAGTTACGAAGAAGCAAGAGACTTTACTTTTGAAGTTCACACAAAAGGGAAAGCGATTGTATACAACGGTGATCTGAACAACTGTCTAAAAGTCAGTTCTGTGTTGGAAGAAATAGCTTTGCATACTCAAATAATTGCGTAAGGTTAGTTCAGCTAATTCGGCATATTTTTATATATTTCAAGTCCGAAAAATTTTTTGAAATAAAATCTGAGCGATATGCAGATAGGTTTGGTTGGACTTCAATCCTCGGGAAAAACGACTCTCTTTAACACACTTTCAAAAGGCAGTGCGCAGTCTCAAACAGGAAAAGAAGAAGCAGCGGTAGAAGTGGTTAAGGTTCCGGATGAAAGATTGGATAAACTTACCGGCATCTTTAATCCCAAGAAACAAATAAACGCAACGATCGAAGTCTTTGACTTCCCCGGTTTGAGGATGTCGGATGACAACAAAGTCAAAATCACAACTGAATTTTTGAACAGTGTCCGCAACAACGATGCTTTGTTTTACATTATCCGTCAATTTAAAGATGATACTGTTCCTCATCCGATGCTCAATATCAACCCGGTTAGAGATATAGAATTTTTAGAGACCGAGTTTCTTTTTTCCGATCTTTCATTTTTGGAGAACAGGATAGAGAAGCTTAAAAAGGAAATTCTGAAATCGAAAGACGAAAGGATCAAAAGAGAATTGCCTTTGATGGAAAAGTGTTATGCCCACATAGAAAAAGAACTGCCGCTGCGTACATTTGAGTTTGATGAAAATGAAATTAAACTTTTGTCGGGCTATCAATTGTTAACGCAAAAACCTCTTGCGGTAGCAGTTAACTTTGATGAGGATTCTATTAATGGCGTTGATAAAGTTGTTGCCGAGATAAACGGCAATCTTCAAAAATTAAATTCACCGGTTATCCCATTCTTTGCTAAGATTGAATATGAACTTTCAACTTTAGAAGAGAATGATCGGGAATCGTTCATGGCTGACTACGGAATCAAAGAGTCTGCATTAAGTAAAATATTGAGAACGTCGTACGAGATGCTCGGTCTTCAATCTTTCTTTACGGTTGGTGAAGATGAGTGCCGCGCATGGACGATCAAAAAAAATTATACTGCGCAGCAGGCAGCCGGAGTTATTCATACGGATTTTTTCAACAAATTTATAAGAGCCGAAGTAGTTCATTACGATGATTTTATTCAACATGGTTCATTTGCTAAATGTAAAGAAGCTGGTACGTGGAGACTTGAAGGTAAAGAATACATTGTTAAAGATGGAGATATTTTAAACGTTCGTCATAGCTAATCAGCCCTTCCCCTTAGGGGAAGGGTTTGGGATGGGGCTGTTGATATTCTAAATATTCGTCATAATTGAAAGGAGTTTTTTATGTCGCAGAAAGCAATTGAAGGACTGAAGCCGGAAATTCTCTGGCAGAGATTTTACGAGATAAGTCAAATTCCGCGTCCTTCGAAACATGAAGAAAGAGTAGTTGAATTTTTAAAAAAGTTCGCAAAAGATAACAACCTTGAAATGAAAGAAGATTCGGTTCGAAATATCGTTATGAAAATCCCGGCAACAAAAGGTTATGAAAATTCTCCCACCGTTGTATTGCAGGGACATGTCGATATGGTTTGCGAAAAGAATAAAGGTACAGAACACGATTTCGATAAAGACCCTATTAAATTAAAGAGAGAAGGCGATTGGATGGCAGCAGACGGAACTACTCTCGGTTCCGATAACGGAATCGGTGTAGCTGCAGGACTTTCGGTTGTATCCGATTCAAGTTTTGCACACGGTCCGGTAGAACTTCTTTTTACTGTTGATGAGGAAACCGGTTTAACCGGTGCAAACAATCTTCAACCCGGTTTCATTAGCGGGAAAATTTTGCTCAATCTCGATTCCGAAGAAGACGGTGCTTTTTATGTTGGATGCGCAGGAGGACAGGATACCGTTGGTAGTTACAAGATTGAGTGGGCAGATGTAAAGAAAGATTCAGTCCCGTATGAATTGTTACTTGGTGGCTTGAAAGGTGGACACTCCGGTTTGAATATTCCGGACGGCAGGGCAAATGCAATTAAATTGATGGCGAGATTGTTATTAAGTTTACAAGGATTGGATTTTCAAGTTGCATCTTTCGGCGGCGGTTCAAAAAGAAATGCTATCCCGCGTGAAGCAGAAGTAACGCTTCTTATTAATCCTAAAGATGAACAAAAATTTAAAGATGCCGCTGCTAAATTTGTGAATGAAGCCTTGTTTGAGTACAAAACCAATGACGGTGGATTAAAGGTCGATCTCAATAAGAAAAGTGATAAGGTCACAAAAGCATTCGCCGATAAATTCCTTTTAAAGGTTTTAAATGTTATGATGGCAATGCCGCATGGTGTAATTGCAATGAGTCCCGATATACCTGGTTTGGTTGAAACATCTACAAACCTTGCAACTGTTGATATGGAAAACGATACTCTAAAAATCGGAACAAGTCAAAGAAGTTCAATTGAAACTGCAAGAAAAGGAATTGCTTTAAGTGTGAAATCGGTTTTCGATTTGTCGAGTGCAGATGTTACTGTCGGTGACGGTTATCCCGGCTGGAAACCGAATATGAATTCCGGCATTCTAAAAATATCGAAGGGAGTTTATACGAAGCTGTTCGGCAAAGAGCCGGATGTTAAAGCAATTCATGCCGGTCTTGAATGCGGCATTCTTGGTGATAAATACCCCGGCTTGGATATGATTTCCTTTGGTCCTACAATCGAAGGGGCTCATTCGCCGGATGAAAGAGTAAACATAAAAGATGTTGAAAAATTCTATAACCTTTTGAAGGAAATTTTAAAGACGGTAGCGGCAAACTAAATAGCGGCTGTTCATTTTTTGATGAACAGCCTTTTTTATCTGTATAAAAAAGATGTATTAGTCTCATAAGTAAAAATTATTTTAAAGAGAGTTGCAATATGAAAAAAGAACTAAAACTCTATGATGTACCGAAGATTGAATCGATCCAGGAAATGGTTTTAAATTCTGCTAAAGAATTCGGATCGAAACTGGCGTTGGAAGATCTTAATGCAACACCGATCAGCAAAGTAACCTATGATGAATTGCTCGATCATATTTTAAAATTCGGTTCGGCGCTAAAGCAGCTTGGAATTAAAGAAAGAGCACATGTCGCCGTGATCAGCGAGAATAGGGTGCAATGGGCAATCAGCTATTTGACATGTATGTGTTTTAATTATGTCGTAGTTCCAATTGATAGAAACTTAACGACAAATGAGATAATGAACATATTACATGAGTCGGATTCCGAAGCGGTTATTTTCTCCGGTTCGTATTCCGTTACAATAGCGGAAGCTAAGTCATCCTTAAAGAATCTGAAATATTTCATTTGTATGGATGAAACTGCCGAGGATAAAAATTTTCACAGTATGATGGAATTGTTAAAAAGTGCAAAAGCAATTTCAAAAAATGATTTGCCGGAAATAAATACCCGTGAACTTTGCGAGATAATTTTTACTTCCGGTTCGCTGGGAAGGGCAAAGGGAGTAATGTTATCCCAAAGAAATCTTGCTTCCAATTTAACCGATATGACAAGTATGGTTGAAATTACAGATCGTGATCGATTTTTATCGGTTCTTCCGATTCACCATACGTACGAATGTACATGCGGGATGTTGTGCCCGTTGTTCTGCGGTGCGTCGGTTCATTATGCGAGGTCGTTAAAAACGATTATCGATGACTTGCAAAAAGTGAAAGCAACTATTTTGCTTGCAGTTCCTCTTTTGTATGATAAAATGTTCAAGAGAATAATGAAGTCGATAAAAGAGGATAAGGTTAAGTCAGTTGTAGTCCCGCCGCTTGTCAAACTTACGAATTTGATTTCTGCTGTTGGGCTTAAAGATATAAAGAAAAAAATATTTGGAGAGTTGCATCATAGGTTCGGCGGCTCAATAAGATTATTTATCGCCGGCGGTGCCGCTCCCGATCCGATGGTAGCAAAGGGTCTCAGAGAATTTGGATTTAATTTCATTCAGGGATACGGGTTAACGGAAACATCACCTATTCTTGCACTCAACCGTTTGGATGGGTTTCAAGACTCTGCAGCTGGATTACCTCTACCGCATATTCAGCTAAAAATTAATAATCCCGATGAACTTGGCAGCGGGGAAATCTGGGCTAAGGGACCGAGTGTGATGCTCGGCTATTACAAAAATGAAAAAATCACTCAAAGTGTATTTGAAAACGAATGGTTCAAGACCGGCGACGTTGGCTTTATTGATGAAGATGGATTTTTACATATAAATGGCAGGATGAAGAACGTAATCATTTCGAGAAACGGGAAAAATGTTTTCCCCGAAGAAATTGAGGATTTGCTGAACAGAAGTCCGTTCATATTTGAATGTCTTGTTTACGGGGAAAAAGACATTAAACATGATGAAATAATAGCGGCAATGGTTGTGCCGGATGCCGAAGCGTTCATCGAAAAATCCGAATTGGAAAATGTTCAGATCAATGACGAACTTATGGAAAAGATAATCGGCGAAGAAATTGAAAAAGCAAATAAAGAACTGTCGAGTTATAAGCAAATAAGAAAGTTTTATATAAGAGATAAAGAGTTTGAAAAAACTACTACGCAGAAAATTAAAAGGTACCTGGTAACAAGCGATTGAAAAGGTTCAGAGATATTTCTTTTTTAGATCTTCGTAATCGAAAATCTTTATTGATTGACCGTTGAATTCGATGAGATTATTTTTGATGAAGTAGTTTAACGACCTTGAAAAAGTTTCGCGTGAAATCCCCGCCATTTTAGCCAGCTCCGCTTGTATCGGCACATTATCAATCTCTACAATCCCTTGTTTTATTCTTCCGTAATCAAATGCAAGCTGAAGCAGCACCACAGCAACTTTGCCCTTGGCATCGTTTAATGAAAGAGATTTTATTTGGAGGTTTGCTTTGCGAAGTTTTGAGGTGAGTTCCTGCATCAAATATATACCGATTTCCGGGTAAGACTTTAAATATTGTATGAAGTCCTTTCTATGCAGAATGAACAATTCGGATTCTTCAATTGCTACGACTGTTGCGGATCTTGTTTTACCGTCCAATAATGCCATCTCACCAAATACTTCGGATTCAGATAGATAATCCAGAATTATTTCTTTGTCACTGTTATCGCTTCTGATAATCTTAACTTTTCCTTTAATAATGCAGAATAGACTGCTCCCAACTTCGTCTTCTTGTAGAATAACCGTTCCCGCTGAGAAAGTTTGCATTGAACCAACACAGTAAATCGAATTTATGGTTTCATCTTTAAGCTCATTAAAGATCGAAATATTTCTAATAAAAGCGCGTGGGTTGTTGTTCATAAATAAGATTTTATTGTTTGGCTAAATATAGATTTTTCAGCCTTGGGAAAAAATAATGATTTAAAAGTAAGAAAGAGGAAGTTAAACTTGTTGTTTAATATAAAGGAAAAGATGAGGCGCCGCTTGCCCGGCTTAGACGGAGTCGGATTCCTCCGAAGGTCGACAGACTCCGTCGAACTCTGACGAGAGTCCCTATGGGAGAACCGACAAATAAAGGTTTTGCAGACTGAAGTCTTCTTGGAATACTTTTCTACCAGAGGCTGATAAAAACAAAAAGGTTTGATAATTTTATTATCAAACCTTATGTTAACGAGGCGCCGGTCGGATTCGAACCGACGAATAAAGGTTTTGCAGAC
>CAZRIQ010000022.1:0-14168 GCA_964600175.1 uncultured Melioribacter sp.
CTTAAAAAAACCAGTGATTATCCTGTAAGATTAGTTGGTCATTCCTGGGGTGCATGGCTGGCTTTCATTTTTACGTTCTATTATCCAAAAATAGTTGATAAATTGTTTATAATCGGAGCTGGTGCTTTTGAGATTAAATATAATAAGGATTTATTCAAAACACGCATGAATCGATTATCGCCGCAACAAAAATCAAAAGCTTTCAAAATTTTAAAAAAAATAGATAATATAACAAAAGACCTTTCAATCGATCAATTTAAAATGATTGGAGAATTGATATCTGATGCAGACTCATTTAATCGCATTGATGATGAAAACAGTATTATCCAATATCAGCCCCACATATTTAAAGCTGTCTGGATGTAAACTCGGTTTACTTATTAATTTCAACGTGACAAGATTAAAGGACGGTATTAAACGAGTAGTAAATAATTTATAACTTTGCGCACTTAGCGACTTCTTAGCGGCCTTTGCGGTTAAATTCTTTTGCTGCAAAGAATGCAAAGATAATTTGTAAAGAGAAAAAATTATATGAAAGTGAAACTAAAAGATATTGCACACGGACGAAGCGGTGATAAAGGAGATGCCGCTAATGTTGGAATTATTGCTTATGACGATAAAGGATATGAAATGATCAAAAAGTACCTAACCGTTGAAAGTGTAAAGAAACATTTTGAAGGCATTTGTTTCGGTGAAGTTGAACGTTATGAATTGCCTAATTTGAGGGCGTTGAATTTTATTTTGCACAATACACTCGGCGGCGGCGGAACAGTTTCACTAAAACACGATGCACAAGGCAAAACACTTGCCGCTGCATTACTAAGAATGGAAATTGAAGTCGATTGAATGTGCAAACAATTGATTATACAATCAGTCATTCATCCAACATACCCGCCGAAGTTCAAAGAACGAAGGTGGATCATTCAATCGGGTATGTTAAAATAGAGGAGCTTTTATGTACGAAGAACAATTGAAAATTCTGAACGACATCAAGAAGAGAATGGAAAACTTACGAGGTTATCTTTAAGGTTGACGATAAGCAAAAACAGATAGATGAAATCCGGAAGAAATCAGAAGCACCAGATTTTTGGAATGATCAGAAATCCGCACAAACACTTCTTCAAAAATCCAAATCACTGCAAAACTGGGTTGATATTTGGAATTCTACAAATGAAAAGTTGACTCACATTAACGAATTTGTTGAACTTGCCGAGGCAGAGAAAGATGAATCGCTGTTTACGGAAATCGATTCCGAAATTGAAAGTGTTCAAGCCGAGGTTTCCGATGTAGAAATGAAAAGTATGCTGAGCGGACGGGATGACGACAAGAATTGCATTATGACAATCCATTCCGGTGCCGGCGGAACCGAAGCACAAGATTGGGCGGAAATGTTAATGAGAATGTATTTGAGATGGGGCGAACAGAACGGCTATAAAGCAAGTCTGATTGACTTCCTTGAAGGCGACGGTGCCGGCATAAAGAGTGCTACGATTGAATTTACAGGTGAATTTGCATACGGTTATTTGAAAGCTGAGAACGGCGTTCATCGTTTGGTAAGAATATCACCTTTCGATGCGAACAAAAGAAGGCACACTTCGTTTGCTTCCGTGTTTGTTATTCCGGAAGTAGACGATACAATTGAGATTGATGTGAATCCTGCCGATTTGAAAATCGATACATTCAGAAGCGGCGGCAAAGGTGGACAAAATGTAAATAAAGTAGAAACGGCTGTTAGAATTACACACTTACCGACCGGTGTTGTTGCTGCGTGTCAAAGTGAAAGGTCGCAATTACAAAATAAAAACAATGCAATGAAACTTTTACGTTCAAAACTTTATCAATTGGAAATGGAAAAACAAACTGCTGAGCTCGATGAAATTGAAAAAGGTAAAATGAAAATTGAATGGGGAAGTCAAATTCGTTCTTATGTTTTTCATCCTTACAATATGGTTAAGGATCACCGAACAAATTTTGAGACTTCCGACACTCAAGGAGTTATGAACGGAGACTTGAACGGATTTATTAAAGAATTTCTTTTAAAATTTTCACAAAATTAGATAGAACAATGGCATCAATTAAAACATATTTGGCCAATGAAATAATCGCTTCCGAAGGGGACAAAGATCAAAGAATTTTCGTTTTAATTTCGGGCACTGTAGGTGTTTACAAAAAAAATACAAAGATAATCGAATTTAATAAAGAGGGTACTATTATCGGAGAAATGGGAGCAATACTTGATAAGCCAAGAACTGCAACTATAAAAGCAATTACCGATTCGGAATTATATATTTATGAAAAATCGCTTGATGAGATAATTAAGATGCATCCGGATTTTGCTACAAAATTATTAAAAACACTTGCCGAAAGATTGGCAAAAACTACCGAAAGAATAATTTAGCGGTTGAGGGGAAACATGAAATTTCATACCGAATATCTTTGGTTTAATACTTCGAAGAAAAGAGAGTACATCAATATTACAGGTGAAGTAGAAAAGGCACTTCAAAAAAGCGGAATTAAAGAAGGGATGATTTTAGTTTCGGCTATGCATATTACCGCCGGAGTTTATGTTAACGATGCGGAACAAGGTTTGATACAGGATATTGATGAGTGGCTGGAAAAGCTGGCACCTTTTAATCCCGATTATCGTCATCACAGGACTGGCGAAACCAACGGCGATGCCCACCTTAAAAATTTAATTGTACATCACGAAGTTGTTATTCCCGTTACGGGTGGAAAGCTGGACTTTGGTCCATGGCAGCAAGTTTATTATGCCGAATTCGATGGAAGACGAAGAAAGCGTGTTATCATAAAAGTCATGGGCGAATAAAAATTGTAATACTGATTATCCTAATCTTATGAATCAAAAGAAGAAAGATTTTTTTGATAGAGTTTATAAAATAGTTGCGAAGATTCCTTATGGGAAAGTGACCACTTACGGTGCAATTGCCGAAGCTTGCGGAGTTAAATCTTCTGCCAGAACTGTCGGATGGGCATTGAATGGTGCATCTGAAAGCGGTCTTCCTTGCCATAGGGTTGTAAACAGATTTGGGGCATTAACCGGTAGAATTCATTTTGGCGATCCGTTCATTATGGAAGACCTTTTAAGATCCGAAGGCGTAGAATTCGATAAGGACGGTTGCGTAAATATGAAAAAACATTTTTGGGAACCGAAAAAACAGAGAAAAACTTCCCCCCACAGAAAATCGAAAAAGAATCAGTAGCGGTTAACTGTAATAGAAGATACCCCACCGTCAATTCTTACGTTAATTGTTTTGTTTGCACTATAGTAGTTATCCGTTTCGTAATGATTGGACGAATTTTTTATAAAACCGTTGATGTCCTTGCCTGATAAAACCATATCGCCCGTAATTTTACATCCTACATTTTCCGGGATGTCCAGCGTAATTGAAGCTGCGCCCATCTCAATAGTTACGTTTGATTCGTCGACGAGGTCACCGAGCTTAATTCTAACATTCGAAGCGCCGGTATGGAGTTCAAGATTCTTCACTTTATACTCTGACAGATCAAATTTACCTTTTGCTGCACCCATATTTAATTCAACATCCCAAACCGGATTCGGATTTAAGCTGAGTTCAAGATAATTTCTAAACTTGTCTCTGAAAAAGTTAAATCTCTTTTTGTGAAGAAACATTTTCACTTTTGCGGTCGAATCGTCTCTTGAAAGCAACATGTCGTATTCTGCTAGACTTCCGCGTGAGTAGCCGCTTACTAAATTTTCAGAAGTATTGTTTATGCTTACTACCCCGGCGCCGGTATCGAGTTCAAATGTAGCTTCTTTTATACTTGGATCGTATTCCTCCGAATATCTTTCGGAAACATAACCATGATAGTCGTTATTGATTTCGAATGAACCGAATAGGTTATATAAGAATCCAAACAGCATTAAGCCGGTAAAAATTCCGAATAGAGCGCTGACTGTCGGTCTTCCAATCGAATTCTTTGTAATTACAGCTAATCCCCATAGAACAAAAATGAAAGGCCAAATGTCCCAAACAAAGTTAAAGTCGCTTACTATCACATCATACTTTGTTAGAAAAAATAATCCTCCTAACGACAGAAAGAAAAATCCCCAAAATAATTGTCCGCTTTTCATTGCCTGCCCTCAAATGTATTGTTGCGCTGCGAATTATAGATCAAAACTATTCCGACAATTATAAGTATTAACGGGAGTATATCTGAAAAATTAAAATATGGAAAAACTTTATTTGCGAAAAAAAGAAGCCCGATAAGAATAAGTACAATACCGAAGATAACCCTGCCGTTTCTTTTTTGATAAGGGTATTCAAACGGCGGTGTGGAAGTTGATTCCGAGGTTCCGGGATCGGTCGTTCCTTGTTCGGAGGTTTTGGTTTCGGATGTCCCCGTAAAAGGAGGTTCCGGTTTTATACCGTATGCTTTTTCAAAACTTTCTTCCGGTACAACTATCCAGAGAATGATATAAAGTAATATGCCGAAACCGTTTATCAGTGCAATTATTACGAATATGATGCGTACCAGTATCGGGTCGAGATTGAAGTATTCTGCAAGTCCGCCGGCAACGCCGCCTAACACCCTCGTTTTTCTCGAACGATATAACCTGTCCTTCATAATCTCATCTCACTCTTGTTGTTTCTGAAATTTTAGACGAAGTAATTATGAAAATGTTTTCTGTTTTTCCAAGATTTTATGTGAATATAGGACATTAATAATTGAATTAACAACATATCTTATTTATTTTTTGACACATTAAAAATATCAGTATTCATGAAAATTGCAGTTTGCCAGTTCAATCCGATCATCGGCGACTTAAAATATAACAAGAAAAAGATTCTAGAAGGTTACGAAAGAGGAGTTAAGGATAAAGTTGATCTTGTGATTTTTCCCGAACTTGCACTATGCGGTTACCCGCCTCAAGACCTCGTCGAAAAGCAGGAATTCAGAGATTCCGTAAAACAAACCGCCGAAGAAATTGCATCTCAAACGAAAAATACCGGTTTAATTTTCGGATCGATCACCGAAGATTATGAAGACAATATCGGTACCGGCGTTTATAATTCCGCTTTACTTTGCTTTGACGGCAAAATCAATTTCGTTCAGAGTAAAACATTGATACCAAATTACGATGTGTTTGACGAGGTACGTTATTTTGAATCGTCCAAAGATATTTTTGTTTACGAGTTCAGAGGAGAGAAACTTGGCATTTCGATTTGCGAAGACATTTGGAACGATGCCGACTACTGGAAGAAAAGATTGTATCCTGTGGACCCGATAAAAACTTTGCTTCACAAAGGTGCCGGTTTGATCATTAATATTTCTGCGAGTCCCTATGGGTATGGCTGGAGAAAAGAAAGATATCAGATGTTAAAAACGTTAACGGAAAATGATAGAATTCCCCTTGCTTATGTCTGCTGCGTAGGTGCTCAAACCGATTTGATTTTTGACGGCGGCAGTATGTGTTTCGATAACAAAGGCAATCTGGTAAAGCTGGGAAAATTCTTTGAAGAGGATTATTTTATTTTTGATACTGAATCTGATAACAGACCAATTAATACTATCGAAAGAGATTTCGAGGAAGAAGTTTTAGATGCTCTTATTATGGGCTTGGGAGATTATGCAAAGAAGACCGGTTTTAAAAAAGCCCTGGTAGGATTAAGCGGCGGAATCGATTCGGCAATTGTAACTTATATTGCAGTTCATTCTCTCGGTAAAGACAACGTTCATGTTGTATTGATGCCTTCCGGCTATTCGAGCGAGGGAAGCATTAAAGATTCGGAAAAGCTCGTCAAGAATCTTGGAATCTTTTCAGATAAAATCAGCATACAACCGGTTGTTGATAAAGTAGTTGAAATGCTCAAGCCCGCATTTGGTAATAAGCGGGAAGATATAACGGAAGAAAATATTCAATCGAGAGTACGCGGCATTTATTTGATGGCGTTGTCTAACAAGCACGGTTACTTACTTTGTACAACCGGGAACAAATCTGAAATGGCAACGGGCTACGCTACATTGTACGGTGATATGTGCGGTGCTGTTTCTGTAATAGGCGATGTCTATAAAACGCAGGTTTACAAGATTGCCGATTACATCAATAGGGATAAAGAAATAATTCCAAAGGAGATAATTGTCAAAGCACCTTCGGCAGAATTGAAACCTAGTCAGTCAGATCAGGATACGCTTCCTCCTTACGATACTCTTGATTTAATTCTTAAGATGTATTTGGAAGACTACAAAGAATTGAACGAGATAGTGAAAGTCATAAAAGATGAAGCGCTTGTTCAAAAGGTTTTGAGGATGGTTGACATAAACGAGTTTAAACGTAAGCAGGCTGCCCCCGTTTTGCGCGTGACAACCAAAGCATTTGGATACGGCAGACGTTTCCCGATTGTCCAGGGATGGAGAAAGTAGTTTGACTTTGTTTATTAAGTCCGGTAAGCGACATAGTCTTTGTAATGATATTGATATTTTTGACTAAAAGAACCAATAGGATATTAAGAATGAGGAATATAAAGCAAATTTTTGTAACAATATTTTTAGCAATATTATTTTCTGAAACGAGTTTTGGTCAGTTCGGTCAGAAAGCCGACATTGTAAAACTAGAATTATATAAATCGTTTGATAAAGTTCATCCCGGTACACAGATTAAGATTGCAGTTAAAGCCGACGTTGCCGATTCATGGCATATCAATTCAAACAAGCCGAAAGAAGATTACTTAATTGGTACGGAAGTAGAAACCGGCAGCGACCAATTTAAAGTAATAAAAACTGTTTTTCCCGAAGCTCATGATCTTAAATTAGGTTTCTCTGAAAAACCGGTCTCAGTTTTTCAAGGTGAAGTACTGATCGGTTTGCTTGTTCAAATACCGGATACACTCAAACCCGGCGAATATAAAATCCCGGTTAAGTTTACATATCAGGCATGTAATAATCAGTCATGTATGCCGCCGTGTACTTTATCGAATGACGTTGATATAACCGTTGTTGATAATCAAACTCAAATCAGCGAAACCAACGCCGAAATATTCTCACAACTGGGTTTGGACTACCAAACGGTTGCTGAAAAAAAGGAAGATCAGGGATCAATTGCGTCGGCTCTCGAATCGAGCGGAATAATTTTAAGTCTGCTGATTGTATTCCTTGGTGGGCTTGCTCTCAATCTCACCCCGTGTGTTTATCCGTTAATTCCAATGACAGTCGGATATTTTGGTGGACAAAGCGAAGGCAAAACGAGCAGACTTGTCTTACTCGGTATACTTTATGTTCTTGGAATGGCTCTCACGTATTCAATTATTGGAGTTGTTACCGCTCTTAGCGGAGCTGTCTTCGGCACTCTTCTTCAAAATTCATTTGTTATCATCAGCATCGCTTTAGTTTTGCTTGCTCTATCGCTAAGCATGTTTGGAGTCTATGAATTTAAACTTCCAGATTCGTGGGTTGCAAAAGCCGGCGGTGCTAAGGGCGGGGCGTTTGGCGCTTTCTTCATGGGATTAACTATGGGTGTTGTTGCGGCTCCTTGTATTGGTCCATTTGTTTTAGGGTTAGTTACTTTTGTTGCGGCAAAGGGCGATCCGTATTACGGGTTCCTTATGTTCTTTGTAATGGCAGTTGGACTTGGAACACCGTATTTAATTCTTGCAATCTTTTCCGGCAAAATTAAGAAACTGCCGCGGGCAGGCGATTGGATGGATGCGGTCAAACATATTTTTGGATTTCTACTTGTCGGTATGGCAATTTATTTCTTGACGCCCATTCTTCCCAAATCGTTTAACTCGTATCTTTTACCGGGATTTATGATTCTTGCCGCTTTGTGGCTGATACTCTTTGACAAACTTGCCAACAACATAAAAGGTTTCAGAATTTTCAAAATAGCCTTATCGGTTGTCATTATTGCTGTCTCTGTGTATGCACTAATACCTTCTCAACGAGTCGAGCCGGACTGGATAAAATTTAACGATACCGAATACATTCAATCTTTACATCAGAATAAAAAAATTATTATTGATTTCTACGCTGACTGGTGCATTCCGTGCAAAGAACTTGATGCGTCAACGTTTACCGATCCGAAGGTACTTAACGCGAGCAGTGAATACTCAATGTTTAAGGTAGATATGACGAAGACTCTGTCCGAGCAGACTGAAACTTTGCGTAAGCGTTTTAACATAGTTGGGATGCCGACGGTGATATTCATCAACTCCAAAGGGGAAGAAGTCGAAAGACTGACCGGATTTGTCGACGCGGACCAATTTTTATCGTTGATGAACAAGGTCAATTAACAATATTGGATTGCTAATCTTATATAGCATTCATATTTTTGATAGACTAAAATAGATTTTATCCTTAAAAAAGAGGCAAAAGAAAAGGAGAATGGAAAAAGAAAAAGTACTCGACAAAGCAGTACAAAACCTAAACGAAGTAACAGTAAGATTTGCGGGTGATTCCGGTGACGGTATGCAGTTAACCGGGACTCAATTCAGCGATACTACGGCTTTAGTAGGAAACGATTTGGGAACGCTTCCCGATTATCCTGCCGAAATTCGTGCACCTGCCGGAACGCTTTACGGCGTGAGCGGATTTCAAGTTCACTTTAGTTCTAATGATATTCACACTCCGGGTGATACTCCCGATGTTCTTGTTGCGATGAACCCTGCAGCATTAAAAATTAATTTAAAAGATTTGAAACAATACGGGATGATCATAGCTAATTCCGATTCGTTCGATCCGAAGAATTTAAAGATGGCCGGCTATGACGGCAATCCGCTGGAAGACGGCGCGTTGTCAAATTATAAATTGTTTTCTGTTCCGATTACGTCTTTGACTTCGAATGCATTAAAAGAAAGTACGTTGTCGACAAAAGAAATTACACGTTGTAAAAATTTCTTTGCACTCGGTTTAATGTACTGGTTGTTTAACCGTCCTTTGGAACCGACATTAGAGTGGATACAAAGTAAGTTCGGGAAGAGACCGGAACTTGCGGATGCAAACACAATCGCATTGAAATCCGGCTACTATTTCGGCGATAACACGGAAATTTTCACTACGAGATATCAAGTTGAACCGGCGAGTCTTCCCAAAGGTATCTACAGAAATATTTCCGGTAACGAAGCAATAGCACTCGGTTTTGTTGCGGCATCGTTGAAAAGCGGTTTACCTTTGTTTCTCGGTTCATATCCGATTACTCCCGCTTCGGATATTCTTCACTACTTAAGTTCATATAAAAATTATGGTGTTAAAACTTTTCAAGCGGAAGATGAAATTGCAGGCATCACTTCGGCAATTGGTGCATCGTTCGGTGGTTCGCTTGCAATTACAACTACGAGTGGTCCCGGTATGGCGCTTAAAACTGAGGGAATGGGACTGGCTGTAATGACGGAACTGCCACTTGTTATTATAAATATTCAAAGGGGTGGACCAAGTACAGGTTTGCCGACTAAAACAGAGCAAGCGGATTTATTCCAGGCAATTTTCGGAAGGAATGGTGAAGCGCCGATTCCTGTTCTTGCAACTTCTACACCGAATGATTGTTTTAACATGGCTATTGAAGCTGCACGGATTGCGGTTAAATATATGACCCCTGTTATTTTACTCAGCGACGGCTACATCGCTAACGGAAGCGAGCCGTGGCGTTTGCCTGATCCCGATAAGATTCCGGATATAGAAGTTAAATTCAGAACAGAGAAAGAAGGATTTGCACCTTATTCAAGAAATGAAAACCTTGCACGTCCGTGGGTTAAAGTAGGAACACCGGGATTGGAACATAGAATCGGCGGACTTGAGAAAGCAAATATTACTGGCAATGTAAGTTACGATCCTGAAAATCATGATTTTATGGTAAGGCTTAGAGCTGAAAAAGTTCAAAAGGTTCAACAAGATATTCCGGATCTCGAAGTTGTTGGTGATGAACAGGGCGACTTGCTGGTATTAGGTTGGGGAGGAACTTACGGTGCAATTACAGAAGCAGTTAAGAAGGCGAGAAAAGACGGATTGAAAGTATCACAAGCTCATTTGAAATATTTATTCCCGATGCCTAAGAATACGAAAGACGTATTGAAGAAATTCAAAAAGGTATTGATTCCCGAGTTAAATTTAGGTCAGCTTACTACGGTTATACGCAGTCAGTTTTTGATCGAACCGATTTCACTGACAAAGATTAAAGGCTTGCCGTTTAAGACGGGCGAAGTGTACGGCAAGATAAAAGAAATATTTGGAGGCGGAAATGGCAGATAATATAGATGTTCAAGAAGTAAAGTATAACGCAAAAGATTTTTCTTCCGATCAGGATGTAAGATGGTGCCCCGGCTGCGGTGACTACTCTATTCTCGCCCAGGTCCAAAGATCTTTTCCGGATATTGGAGTTAAGAAAGAAAAAATCGTTTGGATTTCCGGTATCGGCTGTTCAAGCCGTTTTCCATACTATATGAGCACTTACGGATTTCATGGAATTCACGGAAGAGCTGTCGCAATTGCAACGGGTTTGAAAGTTGCGCGCACCGATCTTTCTGTTTGGGTTGCAACCGGTGATGGCGATTTGTTGAGTATTGGTGGAAATCATTTTATTCATGCATGCAGAAAAAATATCGATCTGAAAATACTTTTGTTCAACAATAGAATTTACGGGTTGACAAAAGGACAATATTCACCGACGTCAGAAAAAGGTAAGATTACAAAAAGTACTCCGTATGGTAGTGTTGATTATCCTTTCAATCCTATTTCATTAGCGCTTGGTGCCGAAGCAACTTTTGTTGCCAGAACAATCGACCGCGAACCGAAACATATGCAGGCAATGATTAAACGTGCCGCCGAGCATAAAGGAACTGCTTTTGTAGAAGTTTTCCAGAACTGCAACATTTTTAACGACGGTGCTTTTGAATTACTAACAAACAAAGAAACAAAAGCTGATAACGTAGTTATTCTCGAACACGGAAAACCCTTGATATTCGGTAAGGAGAATGATAAAGGTGTAAAACTGGACGGGTTTAAACCGGTCGTTGTCGATTTGAAAGATGGGAAAAATTCGGTAAATGATTTATGGATACATGACGATAATGATGAAAGTCCGGCACGTGCTTTTATTTTGTCGCAGTTTACTGAGTTGCCCGGTATGCCGACGCCGATAGGTATTTTTAGAGAGGTAACAAAGCAGACTTACGATGCCGGTGTTGAAATTCAAATCAATAAAATTACCGAGAAGAAAGGTAAGGGCGATTTGAAATCTCTATTGTACAGTGGCAGTACGTGGGAAGTGAACTAAGACGAAAAGGCAAATATGTATTTTAGGAGGCGAAGATAATCTTCGCCTTTTTTATAGAAATAAAGCCAAAGTATACTGATTAAAAATTAATGTGTGTTCATGTAATCATTCAGTCATTCAACCATGCAATCATTCGTTTTGCATCCCTAATCGTTTTGGCTTTAATTCGAATTATGATATTTTTACTACAACAACTTGACGGTATAAATGCCCGACTTTGAGAAACTAAAAAGTATAATTGAATCGAACAATTCGTTCCTGCTCACTACACATGTTAATCCTGATGCCGATGCTATAGGATCGGAGTTGGCTTTCTATGAGATTCTGAAAAAACTTAATAAGAAAGCATTCATTATTAACCATAGTCCCACTCCTTACTTTTTGGAATTCATGGATAGGGATAAAGTGATTGAACGTTTTGACGAGCAGAAGCATTCCAAAATTTTTGACGAAGTTGAAGCAATTGTTTTGCTTGATTTGAACCAGGCAAACCGCGTTGCTAGAATGGAAAAGCGTGTTAGAGATTTCCAGGGTACAAAAGTTTGTATAGATCACCATCAAGACCCGGAAAGTTTTTCCGATTACTTTTTTGGAAATACCGATTTCTCGGCAACCGGTGAAATACTTTATGATTTTGTCAAGGAAACCGGTATTGTTGAATTGGATTATGATATTGCTTTTCAGTTGTACATAGCGATTATGACCGATACCGGCTCGTTTAGATTTGAAAGGACTTCACCGAAAATTCATCTAATGACTGCAGAATTATTAAAACTTGGCGTTGACCCCACTGAAGTTTACGATGAAGTTTATAACCAGGGTCATTTCAGCAGAATTAAACTTTTAGGTGAAGCGTTGAATTCAGTTACTCTGGATTCGACAAAGCAAATTGCTTATATGACAATTACAAAAGAAGCATTGAACCGTACCGGGTCAATTGAAGCCGACGTTGACGGTTTTGTTAATTATTGTCTTTCGATTAAAGATGTAAAGATCGGCATCCTTTTTTATGAATTGAAGGACGGAATAAAGGTTAGTTTCAGATCGAAAGGTAAGATACCGGTAAACAAGCTAGCTGCAGAGTTCGGCGGCGGCGGACATATAAATGCGAGCGGCACAAGACTTTTCAACACCACTATTAGCGAGAACGTTGATAAGATTATAAAAGCAGCACAAAAATATTTATGAAATTTTGAGGTTAGCATGATATTCAAATTAAAGATTAGTTCTGAAACGGGTGCACTTAGATTTGGTAAATATTCCGGACTTGTGAAATTCATTTCTACGAAAGAAAATGTTAAACGTGAGCTGGAAAGCTTTGCCAAAAAATACAAAGTAGAGTTGAGCGATCTTCAAAAGAAAAATTTCTTAAATGAAAAGACTAATTCACTTACGATAAATAATTTGAAGAACGAACCGTCGTCAGTTTATCTGTATAAAGTGAATCTCAAAAAAGATTTTTCGGTAGACTATTTTAGGAATACACTCGCAGGACTAATCCAATCTTTGAAAGATTCCTGTTTGGAATCTCTCCATGTTTTACTGCCAGAGCAGGACTCATATAAGAAATATTTTGAGAAAGAATATTTTTATCAAACCTTTGCGGAAGGAGTTTGGCTTGGGAATTACACCTTTGATAAATATATATCGAAGAAAGAAAAACCGAAGCAGCTCGCTGTTAAGTTTCATTCGGACGAGTACTCTAGGGTTAATAAGGTGATTAAGATAACTGGACAGTTAATGCAATCGGTTTACTTCGCGAGAGATTTAGTTAATGAACCGGCAATTACTCTTACGCCGACGGAATTAGCTAAACGGGCTAAAAGTGAGCTTACCAAAGTTGGAGTTTCTGTAAAAGTATTTGATAAGAAAGAACTGAAGAAAAGAAAAATGAATGCGATTCTTGCAGTCGGCGGTTCGAGTGCAAACGACCCATGTTTAATTACGATGCATTACAAACCGAAGGTTATGGCGAGAAAGAAAATTGCACTTGTTGGAAAGGGAGTCACTTATGATTCTGGAGGATTATCGATAAAACCTACTTCCGGTATGTTTGAAATGAAAGCAGATATGGCTGGCGGTGCGTTGGTAATCGGAACAATTAGAGCCGCTGCAATAGCAAAGCTTCCGGTCGAGATTATTGGTGTTGTGCCGGCAGTAGAAAATATGGTTGCTGGAAATTCTTATAAGCCGAGCGATGTTATCAAAACTGCAAGCGGTAAGTCGATCGAAGTGAAAGATACCGATGCTGAGGGAAGAATAGTTTTGTCGGATACTCTGGAATATGTATCGAAACAGAAGCCGGATGAGATAATTGATTTTGCTACTTTGACCGGAGCTTGTGTTGTTGCACTTGGAGAAATTGCCGCTGGAATTATGACGCAAAACGATAAACTTGCAGATGATTTGATAAAATCCGGCAGCCAGACTTTTGAACGTTTGTGGCGTCTTCCGTTCTGGAAAGATTATAACGGGATGATCAAAAGCGATATTGCTGATGTAAGCAACCTTGGTCCGCGATGGGGTGGGGCAATAACTGCCGGGAAATTTTTAGAACACTTTGTTGACGAAAAAATTCCATGGGCTCATCTTGATATTGCCGGTCCGGCAATAAAACATAAAGAATCCAACTACACTGAAAAATACGATACCGGTTTCGGTGTGAGGCTGATGTTTAAATACTTATCTAAGATTTGATAGTTCAAGAATCATCTAACTTTTTTAGATATGATTTTATCAATCTAGTTTTTCTTCCATTGTAGAAATATTCATCGAAATTGGAGTCAAAAAGAGATACATAATTCCTGACAAACTCAAACGGATACCAGCAATCCATTAGAGTGTTAATCATATATTTATCTGTTGTCCCATTATGCGCTATATCATTTCTGATTTTTGACAATAGCACTAATCCGTCCCACGA
>CAZRIQ010000023.1:0-14163 GCA_964600175.1 uncultured Melioribacter sp.
TTTGCGCCGGGTGATAACATTATGTCTACTTTTCCAACATACGCAACCAGCAAGGACTCGGTTTATAGTAATTCTCTAAGCGGTTCGTCAATGGCATCTCCGCATGCTGCGGGTTTGGCAGGATTAGTTGCCTCGCAGTTTCTAAATTACACACCACTCCAAATAGCCGAACAGATAAGGATAAACAGCGATAATATTGAATCCTCCAACCCTGGAAATGCTTATTTATTAGGAAGAGGCAGAATAAACGCTTACAGAGCCGTAACTGACACAGATGTAATTTCAGTAAGAACCGAGAGAGTTGAATTTATAGACGAAGGAAACGGGGACGGTTATTTTGAATCCGGTGAGGAGATGTCCATCAAAATTAATTTTGTGAATTATCTAAGCCCGGTTTCGAATTTATCGGTTACGGTTGAACCCGATAACCCAAACGTTACCATGATCGATTCAACCTTTTCAGGCGGATCGGTTAATGAATTGGACAGCGTTGATAACTTTTCGAATCCGTTTCGTTTGAAAGTGAATGACAACGCAGCGACCGATCAGGTTGTAAACCTTCTTCTAAAATATTCCGGCACCGGGTACGACGACTTTGAATGGATTTCATTTAGGATAAACCCAACATATCTAAATCATAATGTTAATAAGATTACAATGACGGTTACAAGCAAAGGCGTGATAGGATTTAATGACTTTGATAATAATAATGAGGGGGTCGGTTTTGTTTATAATGAAGAAGAAAATGCGATGTTCGAGGGAGCGTTTATGTACGGTACTTCTGCGCTGAGATTAATGGATGCCGCAAGAATATCGGGAACACAAAGTACTGATTTTGTGCCTCTTCAAACAATTAAAATGGTTAGCCCGGGGAGCGTCGCAGAGCAGGAAGGAATAGCAGTGTTTAATGATTCCGGTGCGGGTAGCAGCAGCCTGGGTATTGAAACCAATTTTAAAACTTATGAGTTTACGGAACCAAGCGACGATAATTTTATAATAATCCGTACACAGTTGTATAACAAAACCGCGGTTGACATAGATAGTCTGTATGCCGGATTTTTCATTGACTGGGATATACCGGAGTCTGGATATAATAATGATACTACCGCATATGACACGACGGATAACTTTTCTTATTCTTATAATGTGAACGGGGCAACAAACGCAAAATATGGAGCAGCATTAATCTCAGATGATAAATATGGGTTTTATCCGATTGATAATAATTCGGAAACCGACAGTGTGAATATGTATGATAGCGACTATTTTTCGGACAAAGATAAATGGTATACGCTGTCCAACGGTCTTAAAAAGTTACACGAAGGAGTCAGTGATATTTCAATCGTTATTTCCGGGGGACCGTATACTGTTCCAGCAAACGATTATACGGATGTGGCATTCTGCTTAGCTGCCGGATTGTCGAATTCCGAATTGAGAACTGCATTTCAAAATGCGAGGCAGCTATACTCTACACGCATTGTAACGGATGTCCGAGAAAATAAAGGCGGGGTGCCGGCAACATTTGCGCTCGAACAGAATTATCCGAATCCGTTTAACCCGGTAACGAATATCGGGTTTCGAATTGCGGAAAGCGGGTTTGTAACTTTAAAGGTTTATGATATTCTTGGAAGAAAAGTAGCGACTCTTGTGAATGAAGAGAAGTCACCGGGGAGCTACAAGGTGAGATTCGACGGCTCTAAGCTTGCGAGCGGAATTTATCTATATAGATTGCAATCCGGAACGTTTAGCAAAACCAATAAGATGTTGTTATTAAAGTGACAAATAAATTAGCGACCACATTCGATATTCTCGTTTTGATTATTTCCAGTACTGCGGCGGCCCTGTTTTCTGGTATACTGCTTCAACTGATGGGGCTGGAAACATGGACTATTTTGTTTGCGGTACTTTACATGGTTTTATTTTTGGTTTTGTTCCAACTCGGAATAGTATTGATTTCCTTTCCTTTGGGACGAAGCAAATTTTTCTTGAACGTCACTAGGAGTATGTACTATAGGATTTTTCGAAAGGCTTAAAGCAGATATCCTATTCTTTGATAAAATCCAAATGAATGTTTATTATTTCCGGTCTGCTTCCCGTTCGAATCGGCGGACCCCAGCCGCCGGCGCCGCATGAAACATAGAAATGAGTCTTTCCTTTCAACAAGTAGCCCCAATCGATTTCGTATACTAAGCCTGTTATAAAGTTTAACGGCCAGAGCTGCCCGTTATGCGTATGACCGGAAACTTGCAGATCGACTCCGTTTTGAACTGCATTATTTAGGCCGATCGGCTGATGATCCATTAAAATGATGGGTAAAGATTTATCAATATGGTCCATTATCTCATTAAGCGGTTTCCGAGATTTCCCACCGAACATTTTTATTGATCTGTCTTCTCTTCCAATAATGTAAAACGCATCGCCAATTTTGATAGCGCTGTCGCGAAGCATTGTTAATCCGTGATCTGCCAAATACTTACATGCAGCATCGGCACCGCCGATATATTCATGGTTGCCGGTTATAGCAAAAGTACCGTATTTCGATTTTAACTTGGTTAGCGGTTTCCCGGCGTTTTTTCTTATAACCGGCTGCACGTCTTCATCTATAATATCGCCTGCAAGTAAAATAATATCTGGGTTGAGCGAATTGATTTTGCCAATTATGTCGGAAAGCATTCTCTTACCGTTTATCGTTCCGAGATGAATATCCGAAGCGAGAGCAACGTTGAGACTTTTCAACTTGCCGGCAGGCTTGTTTATCGTTAAGGAAAGGTTTTTCACCAAAATTTTTTTGGTATTTAGAAAACCTGCGAATATAACAATCGTGACGAGAGAAATGACAACAATCGCCGCGATTCTTTTCGTAGCTTCAAAGTCTTTTGTAATGAAGGATGGAAATATTTTGAATAAATAGTCTAACAATCTCAGCAAATCTATTAAAAGAAGGGAAAGAAAAAAGTAAAACATGAACGCAAACCAGAACGACCCGATCCAGATTAGTGTGTCGGTCAAAAAAGAAGCATATTTGCTTTCAAGAAGCCTGCCGACGATAAAAGAAAAGACAACAATTAATGAAATGGTTAGAAAGAGAAATTTATAGTTACTTGGAACGACGGCCAGCCCGCGTTTGAGAATATAGAAATTTATGAATCCGTAGATAGTGAGTACAATGCCGAAGAAAATGATAGTTTGTGAAAGCCTCATATTTCCTAAAATGTATATGCAGAATTAAAGATCGTTAATAAAAGGGTTCTTATTTTCTTTTTTCCTGTGCAACTTTATAGAGCTCAATATATTTTTCAGCCGATCTTTGCCAAGAATAATCCTTGTTCATTCCGTTAACTTGTATCTTTTTCCAAACGTCTTTGTCGGGAAAATCTTTAATGGCTCTGTGAAGAGCCTTTAAAAGTGCTTCGCCGGAATAGTCTTCAAATGTATACCCGGTTCCTACTTCTTTTCCTTGTTTCAGATTTTCGCTCCAATCGAGCACCGTATCCGCAAGACCGCCGGTTTTTCTAACAACAGGAACGGTTCCGTATTTCAAAGAATAAATTTGATTCAAACCGCACGGCTCAAAAACCGAAGGCATTAAAAACATGTCCGCGCCCGCTTCGATCAAATGTGCGAGCTCGTCGTTGTAGCCAAGATAAACATAAAATTTATCGGGGTAATTTCTAGCGAGATTGTAAAACATCTCTTCATACTTACGGTTGCCGCTTCCCAAAATTATCCACCTGGCATCGAGTTGAGTAAGCTCATCTAAGACAGCGTCTAAAATGTCGAACCCTTTTTGCTCTGCCATTCTTGAAACGATCCCGATTACCGGGAGATCACCGTTGAAATTTAATTTAAGGTGATCCAGCAAATATTTTTTGTTTTCTAATTTCCCAGCCAGGCTTTCTTTTGAATATTTTTTGGGAATTAGTCTATCTGTTTCCGGGTTCCATATGTTGTAATCAACACCATTGAGTATTCCGTAGAAATCGTCTTTCCGCTCATTTAAAAACGGGTTCATCCCCGCACCGTATTCGGGAGTTAATAACTCTTTTGCGTACGTTTCGCTGACCGTGTTAACAACTTCTGAGAACATAATCCCGGATTTCAGAAAACATATGTTACCGTAGTACTCTCCTTCTGCGCCGGGCAAAGAATATTTTTTATCGATTCCCGCTTTTATAAAAGCTTTCTTGTCAAATATGCCCTGGTAAGCAATGTTGTGTATTGTAAAAATGCTTGCGGCTTTGTCAAACATTTTGTCTTTGCTGTAACCGTCCTTGATCATTAAAGAAATCAACCCGGTATGCCAGTCGTTGCAATGGATAATATCCGGCGGCCATTTCAAAGTCTTAATAACTTCCAATACACTTTTTGAAAAAAGAATAAATCTTTCATCCTCATCCGGGTCGTCGGTATAAACCCTATAACGGTAGAAATAATACGGGCAATCGATAAAGTATATTTCAACTTTGGAGCCCGGCAAGAAAGTCTTTTGTACGTGAACTGAATGAATCCGACCGGCAACGGGAATCAAGATTCCGCCGATCTCCCATTGGTAATGAAGTCCGTAGTCCGATTCGTTAAACGTATTGTATTTCGGCATGAAAACTTTTACTTCGTGTCCGAGCTTTGCAAGCTCTTTCGGCAGGGAGCCGGTAACGTCTCCGAGACCGCCCGTCTTTGCATAAGGAAAAACCTCGCTGGCAACAAAAGCAATTTTCATTATAGAGTTGTTGAGTTTAAGTTTTTTGGTTACAAAAATAAATTGTAGGTGCAAAGATAAGGAAAAGATGAGAAATGATGGTTAAGAGAAACCCCCTTCAAACGAAGGGGGCGAAAGTATAAAAAATCATTTAACCAAAATCATTTTTCCGGTTTGAATAAAACTCTTACCTGCTGCCGGTGAGAGTTTTATGGTTTGGATTCTGTAGAAGTATGTTCCGCTTGAAAGTTTGTCGGCAACGAACTCGACTTCATGAGTACCTGCGGGCAATTCGTTGTTAAACAATTCCTTTACTTCTTTGCCGAGAGAGTCAAATATTTTGATTGTTACGCGGTTACTCTCAGGCAGGTTGAAACGGATTCTTGTGCTTGGGTTGAACGGATTCGGATAATTTTGAGACAGAGTATAACCGGTTGAAATCGTTTCGCGATCGGAATTAACGTCCGATGTGCCGTTATATTGGTAAGTTTCTCTTTCGCTGTTGACCCAGGCTCCGTCTACCCAGTCTTCCGAGATTTTCACGGAAATTAAATTGTCCGAGTTAAAAGTTGAGTTGTACCGTCCGTTGTTTTCCCAGGCTCCGGAATAATTATTTTCGAAGAGACCGTAAATGTCATTTCCGGAAGCATCGTAATTGTAAGTTGTACGGTGTACATCCAGCCACGTACCGCTTTCGTTAATCCAGAGAGAGAATAAATGTTGGGTATTATTATTACTTGCATCGTAAGTATATGTGTCTTTTCCTGTAGTTTGCCAGGTACCGTTGGAGTATGACTCACCCAACGAAGAAATCAAATTGCCGCCGCTATAAGTATTGGTTATTCTGTAATAAGAAACCCAGTCGGGGGCAAGCCACGAATAGAATGTTGTAGTCATAACTTTGCCATCTTGATATGTGTAGACAGTTTTACTGGATTTTACCCACTGCCCTTCAATTAAGGATTGCTGTATGATTTCCGTAGTATTGCCTTGAACATCTACGGTGAATAGTAATTCGTAAATGTTTTCCCAAGCACTGCCGTTCCATAACTGATACATCATGGTTGCGGTGTAACCATTAGCATCGTAAGTATAAACAGATTTGTTGAGATTTGCCCACGCCCCCTCTGACCAACCCTGGTAAATAATTGATTGAAGTAGATCGCCGCTGTAAGTGTAACTTGTCAGATTGGAATTAATCCAAGCACCGTTATCCCACATTTCAACCAAGACGGAAGTCAAATTATTATCGGCGGGGCTTTTTGCCTTTGTAATTGAATAGAAGAATAAGCAGCAGAGTGTTATAGTGAAGAAAATAAAAGATTTCAAACTGATTCTCATCCGGACCTCCATATAATTATTGGCTTTATTGAAATCACAAAAGACTAATTTATTTTACCCCCTTACGAGGTAGAGCAGCCTTCAGTATATGGAGATCGGTAAAAAGAGATTAAATAGTATTGGACAAAACTATTCGGGGGTAAAATAAAGTAAAGTAATTTGAAGTTCAATTAAAATCGGCACCGTGTGATTTATGATAGACTATGTACGGCGAAGCGATCATGGAGGTGCAGTCTTTATGCTTAGCTTGCTTTGATTCGCACATCGACAGCATTAAACGCATTATTTATATCTATGATTAAAGGATTTATATCGAACTCCGAAATATTTTTATTCTCGATCAACATTTCAGCGGAGGATTTTATAATTCTTTTTAACTCTTTTATGTCGCAGCCCGTCTCACCGCGGATGCCGCGGAGTATTTTTCCAATTTTCGTTGAATTTATAATGTCGTCAATATCTTCGTTGCATAAGTAACAGGACTTAATAGCGGTGTCTTCTAATGCTTCTACATACTTTCCGCCGGAACCGAACATTATAACAGGACCAAAAGAGAGATCGCGGAAACCACCAATAAGCAGCTCGTGTTTTGTTAATATAAATTGTTGCACGAGAAATTCTTCTACACCATAATTGCTTTTTGAGAAATTTTTTTGAATTTCTTCCGCACAACGCAGAAGCTCTTCTTTATTTTGGATGTTGATTTTAACGGCGCCCAATTCCGATTTATGAGTTACTTTCGAATTGATTCCTTTTAATACAACAGGAAAGAAATCAAATTCAGAATCATTGATTTCGTTTGCACTCACAGTCAAGCTCTTTGTCAGCGGAATTTTATATTCACAACAGAGAGTTTGAATTTCCTTTTGTGAGAGATAACCGGTTTTGAAATTATTTTTCTTTATTGAAATTGATTCATAGCTCGATACATATTTCAAACGATTTGTTATTAGTTCATTCTGTTTTTGGGAATAGAAAAGCATGTTTGCTAAAATTTCAGACGGCTCCTCGGGATTTCTAAATATCGGAATATGTTTAGATGAGTGTTTTCTGTAATACTGCCAGAATTCCGGCAGCGGCATGCAAACTTGCAGAATCGGCTTGCCGGTTTTAATATTGTAAACCGTTTCCATGACGTCAAACGGCTCGACCATTACCGGCTGAACAAAGATGGAAATTACTGCATCCACATTTTCATCGTTTATGATAAGTTCGTTAGCGGATTTATAAACCTGTGCGGTTGCGCCCGGCAGCATATCAACCGGGTTTTCGACACTGCCTTCAGGATGGACAATTTCTCTTAGCTTGTTCTTAGTGGTTTCAGAAAATTGAGCAAGAACCAACCCCTCTTTTTCAATTGAATCGACAGCGAGTATTGCCGGTCCGCCGGCATTAGTAATAACCGCAATCCGGTTTCCTTTGGGTGTTGGAAAATTTTCAAATCCTTTTGCCGTGTTAAACAGTTCATTTAAGTTGTCTGCCCGGATTATACCGAATTGTCTAAGCAAGGCATCAACAACCTCATCTTTACTGCTTAATGCGCCTGTATGAGAAGAAGCCGCTTTCATTCCGCTTTCGGTTTTTCCCGCCTTGAGAACAATGGTTGGCTTTGTTACCTCTCCCTTTATGAAAGGAATAATGAACTCTTCGCCGTTTTCAAAGCTTTCTAAGTAGAAAGTAAGAGTCTTTATATTATCATCATCTTGCCAGAAGTGTAAGAGATCGTTTTCGTTTACGTCGGCTTTATTGCCGACGCTGATAAAGTGAGTGAACCTAATGTCGGTTTCTCTGAGAGAGTTTAAGACCGCTGCACCAAGCGCACCGCTTTGCGAGAGAAATCCCGTGGTTCCATTTTCCGGTTTTTCAGCAACGAATGTTGCATTTAGTCTAATATTATCGAGAGTATTAATTACTCCCATGCAGTTTGGTCCAACAAGCCGCGCCCCGGCATCTTCTACTTTTTGGAGAATCCTGTTTTCGAGTTCTTCTCCCTCTTTGCCGGTCTCTTTGAATCCTGCCGTTATTATCAGTATTGATATTACATTTTTCTTAAGCAAAGATTCAACCGATTCTTCAACAAATTGTTTCGGCACAACGATTATTGCCAGGTCAATCTTCTCGTCTATATCGTCTATTGTTTGAAAACATTTATAACCAAGGATCGCGCCAGCTTTTGGATTTACGGGAAACACTTTTCCCGTGTAGCCGTATCTTTTGATGCAATTAAGAATTTCGTGGCTGATGCTTTTTTCTTTTGTGGAAGCACCCACCACACAGATCGATTTCGGATAGAAGAAAGATTCTAGTGAGTTCATATTTTCCTTTGCGAACTTTGTGTTTTCTTAGTATCCTTTACGATTGAAGACTTTAAACGCAAAGATCGCGAAGAGAACCGCCAAGGAGGCCAAGAATTAATTTATCTACGTAAAAATTATAAAATAGCTCATCAAATAACTATAGCGTGTCAGAGAATAAACAAAGTGAAAAAGATGTTTAATAATGATTTTTCTTAGCAAGAACCTTACATTTGTTACTGCAAAACGATAAGCGCTGCCCATGAATAAATCCCTATTCGCAAAACAATTAATGAATGATTACGGCAGAGAACGTATTCCTTTTCTTTTTATTATTGATTTCGAAATGAATAAACCGTTGATTTTTAGATTGGATGAATTAAATAAAGATAAAATATTTTATAACATTGGTGGATATGCAAACAATCCGAAGATTGAACAAAAAAACGAAAAAATCATTTTCAATAAATACCCGATTGAAAAAGAAAAGTACGAACACGCATTTGTGAAAGTGCAGGAAAACATATTCGACGGAAACACATATCTACTTAATCTTACGTTTCCGACCATGATAGAAACGAACTTATCATTCGAAGAGATATTCTACCGAAGTAATTCAAAGTACAAACTTTTGTTAAAAAATGATTTTGTTGTTTTCTCCCCGGAAACATTCGTACAGATTGATGATGGAAAAATTTATTCTTTCCCGATGAAAGGAACAATCAGCACAGAAATTGAAAATGCTTTAGAAATAATCCTGAACGATCAAAAGGAAACAGCAGAGCACAATACAATTGTAGACTTGATACGAAACGATTTAAGCATTGTATCTGAAAATGTAACTGTTGAGAAATTCCGTTACATTGAAGAGATAGAAACAAACAATAAAAACTTATTACAGGTCAGCTCAAAAATAAGCGGTACACTTCCATCAAATTACAAAGATAGAATAGGTGATATAATATTTGACCTCTTGCCTGCAGGATCAATAAGCGGCGCGCCGAAAAAGAAAACAGTCGAGATAATAAAAGAGGTTGAGATTGTTACGCGTAATTATTATACGGGGATATTCGGTATATTCAACGGTAGTAATTTGGACAGCGCAGTTATGATCCGTTTTATTGAGAATGTGAACGGACGGTTATATTTTAAGAGCGGGGGCGGCATTACTTACCAAAGTGATTGCGAATCGGAATATCAAGAACTAATAGATAAAGTATATGTCCCTTTTGTATGAATCTATAAAAGTTAAAAACCGGAAGCTCGTTAACAGTTCTTTCCATAACAAAAGAATGAACAAAAGCCGGAAAGAATTGTTCGGAACATCCGAAGAAATAGATCTTGAGGAAAAGATTGTTGTACCCGAAAAATTGGATACTGGAATTTATAAATGCAAGGTGTTTTACGATCAAAGAATAGAAAAGGTTGAGTTTATCAAATACCAGAGAAGAAATATTAGAAAATTATATGCGGTTGTTGATAATACAATTGGTTACAGTTACAAATACACGGACCGCTCGGCGATTGATAAACTAAAAGAAAAATATGCTCCATCCGATGAAGAAGATATAATAATAGTAAAAAATGGAATGTTAACCGACACATCTTATTCAAATGTTGCATTGTTTGACGGGGAAAATTGGTTTACCCCCACGGAACCGTTACTAAAGGGAACACATCGGGCAAGGCTGCTTGCCGAAGGAAAAGTATCCGAGCGCAATATAAAATTATCCGATCTTCCTAATTATTTTGAAATTAAAATGATAAATGCATTGATGGATTTCGATACATCGCCAACTTTTAAAACAAAAACAATTAAGATGTTGTGAATGTTTTTCTGCAAAGAATTTTCTGTTTCGATATCCGTAACAACCGGCAACAGAACCATTAATGAAGTTATTAACGGTACCATGCTTGTGGAGAAATCAAAAAGAGAAAATTTGACTGTTTGATTATACTCGCTCGGCAGCGGAAATGATTTTGTGTTTCTTTAATGTTTCTTAATGTATTTCCAATTTCTCAGTTTGATTATGTGATTTAAGATAGGTATGATTATTTTAACCATCAAACAATTAGTTATGTTTATCTAAAGCGAAATGTCCAGCTTCAAACTTTATATTGAATACGAAGGAACCCGTTACAGTGGCTGGCAGATTCAGAATAATGCCAAAACCGTTCAAGGGAAAATTTTTGAGGCCGCGAGAAAGATTTTTAAAACAAATAAAATTGATATTCAAGGATCCGGAAGAACCGATTCAGGTGTTCATGCGATTTGTCAAGTTGCTCATATGGAAGTGAACACTGTTCTTGCACCGGAAATAATCAGAATGAAAATCAATGACGAACTCCCTGCCGATATAAATATTATCGAAGTTGAAAAAGCTAACCCCAAATTTCATGCACGTCACGATGCAATTGCAAGAAGTTACGTATACCAGATTTCACAAAGAAGAACCGCTTTTGCCAAACCGTTTGTGTGGTGGGTTAAAGACAAACTCAACTTTGCTAAAATGGAGAAAGCTTCCAAGCTATTTATTGGTATGTACGACTTTACATCTTTTACCGATGACGACCGGGAGGAGAAATCAACAAAGGTGATGATCGAAAATGTTGAAATGAAAAAAGAGGGAGATTTGATATTGATTAGAATTACCGGCTCTCACTTTTTATGGAAAATGGTAAGAAGAGTAGTCGGTGTTTTGGTTGAGTTGGGAAGAGGGCATTTAACAGAGTCCGATATAAAAGAATACCTGTCGACCGAATCCAATGAACCGGCTAGGCACACCGCACCGCCTTCGGGATTGTTTCTTGAAAAAGTTTTTTATATGGCGGGAAAAAACGAAAAAGAATTGTCTGCACTGATAAAAGTGAACTCTGAAGCAAGGAAAAAGTAAAAAGGTCACCAAGCGGAAAAAATTATAATTCCTTAATAAAGCATCTTCGTCTTTTATGCTGACGTTTTTCGTAAAGTTTCCACTGAGCCTGCACTTTGGAATTGGTCTCAAGCTCCGGATTCGATTCAACAATTTTAATTTTGTGCTTTCTGTATGTCTTGTTCATTTCGCAAATTAAAATTGCATTCACGCCCTTGTCCTGATAATCCGGTCTAACACCTGTAAGATATAAGTCTGCCCGGCAATTGTTCTTCATTGCTTTTAGAATTTGTAAAAAACCGAACGGCAGCAGTCTTCCACGTATTTTTTGAAAGGCGTAAGATAGAGAAGGCATTGAAATACCAAACGCAACAACTTGATTTCCTTTATCAACAATTACCGGAACAAAATCAGGCTTAATGAAACTGAAATATTGTTTAACGTAAAGATCGATTTGTTTTTCTGTTAAGGAAACAAAGCCGTAAATGTCCTGGTAAGCGCTGTTTAAAACATCAAAGATCTGATGCGCATAAGGAAGAAGTTCTTTTGCTTTTTTAACTTTCAGAACCCTGAGGTTATATCTTTGCAACACCGTGTTTGCAATTCTTTCGATTTTTTCCGGAATGTCGTTTGTAGGCTTCAGCTCGAATTCTATCCAGTCGATTTCTTTTGTAAAGCCTAAAGCTTCAATGTGTTGTAGATAATAAGGATAATTATATATCGTAGCAATTGTTCCCAATTCTTCAAAACCCTCTATCAGCATTCCTTCAGTGTCCAGATCTGAAAATCCGAGAGGTCCGTGAATCGAAACTGCATCTCTTTCTTTTGCCCATGCTTCAACTATGCCGAATAAAGCCGAAGAAACTTCTTTGTCGTCAATAAAATCAAGGTAGCCAAACCGCGCAACCTTTTTGCCTATTTTTTCGTTATACCTATTATTAATGATCCCGGCTATTCTGCCTGCGGGCTCACCGTTTTTGTATGCCATCCAATAAAACGCAGAGCAAAAATCAAAAGCGGGATTTTTATCTTTTCTCAGATTATTAATTTCGTCTAAGTAGAGAGGCGGAATCCAGTATTTGTTATCGGAATATAATTGATAAGGAAATTTTACAAATTTTCTCAAATCGTTTTTTGTTAAAATCTGCTTTAAAATAATACTCACGCCCTTCTCCCACATTAATAATATGAATATGAAATAGTATATACCCCATGTAAAAATATCTTTAAATAATTAAGAAAGAAAAATTATTTTCGAATGGGTGCGTAGCAAGTGGGATAATGGCAATAGAAACAATTGATTTTAATTTAATCTACTTTTGCAACCTTTCAGCCGGGTTATTAGTCTTAATTCGTGACCATCTTTTTGGAAATTGAGGGAAGGGGGATAGATGTTTAAAAACTACATTAAAGTCGCCATCCGAAATCTTTTGAAATACAAGGCCTACTCAGCTATAAATATAACGGGATTTGCCATCGGGATTGCCGTTTGTCTTTTAATTCTCCTTTATGTTAAGAATGAGTTGAGCTATGACCGGTTCAATGACAAGTCGGACCGAATTTACCGCGCTTATCTTGATGCTTTAGTCGGTTCTAACACTATTTACGGCGCAATAACGCCATCCCCATTTGCAGAAACGGTTGTAAGGGATTATCCCGAAGTTGAGACTGCTGTTCGTGTAAGGAATTTTGGTTTCCCGGTTTTCAGATACAAGGACAAAGTTTTTAGTGAGGAAAATGTTTACTGGGTGGATTCGACCTTTTTTGACGTATTTACGACCAAAGTGCTGGAAGGCGATCCTCACAAAATGCTAACGCAGCCCAACTCAATTGTTCTTACTGAGAAAAGTGCAAAGAAATATTTTGGCGATGAGAACCCTATTGGTAAGACACTCAATGCCGACAATAGAAGAGACTATCTGGTTACCGGTGTAGTTGAAGGGTTTCCGCAAAACGCACATTTTCATTTTGATTTTCTTGCTTCACTTTCCTCTTACGAAGACAGTAGAAGACCGTTTTGGGTTAGCAACAATTATTATACTTACATCGTTCTTAAGAAAGGTGCCGATTATAGAGCGTTAGAGAAAAAGTTTGAGAAGGATCTTGTAAAATATATTGCCCCGCAGATTAAACAAGCGGCTGGAATAACATGGGAACAGTTTTTGCAAGCCGGGGGAAGATATCAGTACGAGCTTGAGCCGCTGACAGATATTCATCTTTATTCGACTTTAGAATACCAGCCCGAACCCGGCGGCGACATTGAGTATGTCTATTTCTTTTCGATAATTGCCCTTGCCATCCTTATTATAGCGTGCATAAATTTTATGAACCTGTCGACAGCCAGGTCTTCCAGGCGCGCAAGGGAAGTCGGGATAAGAAAAACCGTCGGCTCTACAAGAGGACAACTGGTAAAACAATTCTTAGCTGAGTCGATAATCATAAGTTT
The DNA here is from genome assembly GCA_964600175.1 of uncultured Melioribacter sp. Taxonomy (GTDB): domain Bacteria; phylum Bacteroidota; class Ignavibacteria; order Ignavibacteriales; family Melioribacteraceae; genus Pyranulibacter. Next base: position 13,651 of record CAZRIQ010000023.1, read on the forward strand.
CATTGCTATTGTAATTGCGTTGGTAATTGTAAAACTTTTGCAGCCCACGTTTAACGAAATTGCCGGCAAGGAATTAACGCTTAATTATTTTGATAATATTTGGGTTATTCCTCTTTTGGTGCTGACAGCAATTTTTGTCGGCGTACTTGCCGGGAGTTATCCCGCGTTTTTCCTGTCATCATTTAAACCCGTCTCCGTTCTAAGCGGTAAAATTAGAAAGGGTTCAAAGGGTGCTTGGTTAAGGAGTGCACTCGTCATATTGCAGTTCTCCGCATCGATCTTTTTAATTATCGGTACGATCATTATCTATTCACAGTTGAAATATATTCAGAATAAAAATCTCGGTTTTAACAGGGAACAGGTATTGGTGATTCACAAGACGGATGATATCGGTCGTGAGATGAAACCGTTCAAACAAGATTTAAGAAATATACATGGCGTTGTGAGTGTTTCGAATGCAACTAGCTTGCCGGGCGATCTTTACGGCAACAACGCATATAAAGCCAAGGATGC